>JADGHI010000304.1 GCA_019689515.1 Acetobacteraceae bacterium
GCGTCACCCCGCCCACATACTTGGACCCGTAGGCGATGCCCTGCTCGGCGTGGAAGGTGCCCTGGGCCCCGGTGAAGCCCTGGGTCATCACCTTGGTATCCGCATCCACCAGGATCGCCATGGCGCTACGCGGCCTCCTTCACGGCGCGCACCACCTTCTCGGCGGCGTCGGCCAGGTTGTCGGCGGGGATGATCCGGAGCCCGCTCTCGGCCAGGATCTTCTTGCCCTGGGCGACGTTCGTGCCCTCCAGCCGCACCACCAGCGGCACCTTGAGGGTCAGCTCCTTCGCCGCGGCGACGACGCCCTCCGCGATCAGGTCGCACTTGGCGATGCCGCCGAAGATGTTGATCAGGATCGCCTTCACCTTCGGGTCGGAGGTGATGATCTTGAACGCCTCGGTCACCCGCTCCTTCGTCGCGGTCCCGCCGACGTCGAGGAAATTGGCCGGCGAGGAGCCGTAGAGCTTGATGATGTCCATCGTCGCCATGGCGAGGCCGGCGCCGTTGACCATGCAGCCGATCTCGCCGTCGAGGGCGACGTAATTGAGGTCGTGGCGCTGCGCCTCGACCTCCTTCGGGTCCATCTCGGACTCGTCGCGCAGCGCCTCCAGGTCCTTGTGGCGGAACAGCGCGTTGTCGTCGAAGGCAATCTTGGCATCGAGCGCGATCACCTTGCCCGCGCCGGTCACGACCAGCGGATTAATCTCGACGATCGAGCAGTCGAGCTCGGTGAAGGCGCGGTAGAGGGCGCTAACGAAGGTCGTGAAGACGCCGATCTGCGGCCCCTCGAGGCTAAGGCCGAAGGCCAGCTTCCGCGCGTGGAAGGGGGAGATCCCCGAAGCCGGGTCCACGGCGACGCGGAGGATCTTCTCCGGATGGCTCTCCGCCACCTCCTCGATGTCCATCCCGCCCTCGGCCGAGGCGACGATGGTGACGCGGCCGCTTGCGCGGTCAACCAGGAGGGAGAGGTAGAGCTCGCGCTTGATGTCGCAGCCGGCCTCGACATAGACGCGGTTGACGACCTTGCCCGCCGGCCCGGTCTGCTTCGTCACCAGCGTGTGGCCGAGCATCGCCGCGGCGTGGGCACGCGCCTCCTCGGGCGAGCGCGCAATCCGCACGCCACCCTTGCCCTGCGGATCGTCGGCGAAATGACCGGCACCACGGCCGCCGGCGTGGATCTGCGCCTTCACCACGCAGACCGGCCCGGGGAGCTTGCGGGCGATGGCGAGAGCCTCGTCCGGAGTCGTCGCCACGCCGCCGTCGAGCACCGCGACGCCGTAGCGCCGCAGCAGCTCCTTCGCCTGGTATTCGTGGATGTTCATCTGCCCGTCCCCCTACCGCCTGCGCCAGCGCCGCGCCGGCCTCAGCCTGCCAGCCGCCCCGGGCGCCCGACGGCGTAGGGTGCCGCGGGCGCCCGCGCGGCCCGACCTCAGCCGACGAGCCTCTTCGCCGCCTCGATCAGCTCGCGCACCGCGGCGCAGGACTTCTCGAAGGCGGCCTTCTCCTCGGCGTTGAGCTCGATCTCGACGATCCGCTCCACGCCGCCGGCGCCGATCACGACCGGCACGCCGACATAGAGGTCCTTGATGCCGTACTGCCCGGTCAGCCAGGCGGCGCAGGGCAGGACGCGCTTCTTGTCCTTCAGGTAGCTCTCGGCCATGGCGATCGCGGACGCGGCCGGGGCGTAGAAGGCGCTGCCCCGCTCCAGCAGCTTGACGATCTCGCCGCCGCCGTTCGCCGTGCGCTGGACGATGGCGTCCACCTTCTCCTGCGTCGTCCAGCCCATCTTCACGAGGTCCGGCACCGGGATGCCGGCGACCGTCGAGTAGCGGGTCAGCGGCACCATGGTGTCGCCGTGGCCGCCGAGCACGAAGGCCGTCACGTCCTCGACCGAGACGTTGAACTCCTGCGCGAGGAACAGGCGGAAGCGGGCGGAGTCGAGCACGCCCGCCATGCCCACCACGCGGTTGTGCGGCAGGCCAGACTTCTCGCGCATCACCCAGACCATCGCGTCGAGCGGGTTGGTGATGACGATGACGAAGGCGTTCGGGCAGTGCGTCTTGATGCCTTCGGCGACCTGCGCGATCACGCCCGCGTTCTTGCCGATCAGGTCGTCGCGGCTCATGCCCGGGGTGCGCGGGAAGCCGGCGGTGACGATCACCACGTCCGAGCCCGCGATCGCGGCGTAGTCGGAGCCGCCGGTCATGTGGCTGTCGAAGCCTTCCACCGGGCCGGACTGCATGATGTCGAGCGCCTTGCCCGCGGCGACGCCGCCGAAGACGTCGAACAGGACAACGTCGCCCAGCTCCTTGAGCCCGATCAGGTGGGCCAGGGTGCCGCCGATGTTGCCGGCGCCGATCAGTGCGATCTTCTTGCGGGCCATGTCGCTCTCTTCGCAGGTGCGGAACGGGTTCGGGGACGGCCGGCTCCCTACACCGCTCCGACGGCCCCGGCAAGGCGAAGCGGCGGCTGCCGGGCGGGCGCCGCCGACTGATGCCCGGTGCCGGTTTCCCGCGGGCTGCTGACGGGGCAGGTGGCGATTGCCGAAAGATGTTGGTTGCCGTAACGTTCCGTAATGGTCCGTCCCCTCTCGCATTCCCTCGGGGCAGGCGCCCGCACGCCAGTGGCCAGCGCGATTGGCCTGGTTCTGGGACTGGCCCTCCTGCTTCCGCCCTCGCCTGCTGGCGCCCAGGGCGCGCGCTACCAGTTCGGCCTGCCCGGATTCGGCCTGCCTGAGAAGGGCGAATACGGCCCAGGCATCCTGACCGCCGAGCAGGCCGAGGCCTGCCTCCGCCGTTGGCGGGAATTGGAGGCGGCCCAGGCCGCGCTGGAGCGCGACCAGAGGCAGCTCGACCAACTGGAGGCTGAGCTGTACGCGCCGCCCCAGCGCGCCGCCGCGGCGCGCCGCCCGGCGCCGCGCCGCGGCGGCCAAGCGCAGGCGGTGACGCCCGCCGTCTCACCCGAGCAGGCGGAGGCCGAACGCCAGGCTAAGTTCGAGACCGCCAACACCCTGCGGCGCCAGTACATGGACGGGGTCGAGCGCCAGAGGATACAGGTCGAGCGGTTCAACCTCGATTGCGCGACGCGCCTCTACTATGAGGAGGACATGCGCGCCGCGCGGGCCCGCCTCGGCATCGACTGACCGGCGACGGCGGAGGCGCCGCGGGCCATCACGCCCGGGGCCGCCGCCGGGTCGCGCCTGTCCGGGCGCCGCTGGCTGCGGTCAGAGTGGAACGCAGCGGACCACGTCGTCATGGCCGCGGGCCAGGGTGGCCAGCGTGCCGTCCGGGCATGCGCGTTGCGAGAAATCGGCAGGCGGCAATCCGGCCTGCCAATGCAGCGTGCCCCTTCGGGCGCCGGCTTCAGCCGCTCCGGCGCCGCGGCAGCGGCCCCCGCGCACCGGCCTGCCGCCGCGCGCGCAGAGTTGCTGCGCCGAGGCGTAGCGCGCGTCAACCGAGGCGACGCCGCGGCCGGTCATGGCCCTTGCGTGACCCCTGACAACCCCTGCGCCGGACCTCGCCGCCGTGGAGTGCCTGCTCCTGACGGAGGAAGCGGGGGCGGCCCGCCGTGCGGTGGGCTGAGCCCCCACGCCGGGTCGCGACCTCGCCGGCCCGCTGACCGCGGAGCGGGTGGGACCGGACCGAACTGCCACAGCCGCGGTCGCTGCGGGCCGACGGCCGGCCGAGGGCCCGCCGTTGCCGGACGAAGCACCGCCCCGCGCCGCATCCGCATCGGGCGCGATGGCCAGCAGGAAACCGATGATCAGGAAGGGCAATGCGCGCACGCGGACTCCTCGCGACGAAGCCGAATCGCGCCGCTCACGGCGCCGGGAGCACCTCCTTGCCCCAGGCCGAGCCAGGTACGCAATATCCTTTCGCTTCCGCCGCCATTGCCCCGGCGCATTCACCCGTGGGCGGACGCGCGCGCGTCCGCCTCGGCGCCGGTCGCCATGTCGGGCGCGGCGGCGGGCGGCGCAGCCTGATCGCACCGGCGGCCCCGCCTCCGGTTCAGCGGGGTGCGGCCTCTTCGCGTACCCTCAAGGCCGCCGGAGGGGGATGAGGCGCAGGCCCGCATCGGCCGGCGCCGTCCTCAGGTCAGGTGCTGGAGCGCCAGGTATTCCTGGCTCTGCATCTCCATCAGGCGGCTCGCCGTGCGCTCGAACATCGCTGCGTTCTCGCCCCGCTCGTAGAGCTGGTCGGGCTCCGCATCGGCCGAGGCGATGAGCTTGCAGCGGTGCTCGTAGAGCGCGTCCACCAGGGTGATGAAGCGTCGCGCCTTGTCGAAATTCTCCGGCCCGAGCCGCGGCACGGCGTCGAGCACCAGCGTGTGGTAGTGGGTCGCGATCGCGAGGTAGTCCGCGGGGCCGAGCGGGCGGCCGCACAGCGTCTCGAAATCGAAGCGCGCCACGCCGCGCGCCGCCTGCGGCACCTCGATCCGCCGCCCGAGCAGATGGAGGTGCTCCGGCGCGCCGTGGGCCTGACCGGTCAGCTCGGCGAAGGCCGCATCGAGCGCACGCTCCGCCCGCGCGTCGGCGGGGACGTGCCAGGTCGGCAGGCCGCGGATCCGCTCGCGGCGGTAGTCGCGCGCCGCGTCGAGGTAAAGCACATCGAGCCGGCGCTTGATCAGCGCGATGAAGGGCAGGAAGGCGTCGCGCCCGGGCTTGCCCTTGAACAGGTCGTCCGGCGCGGTGTTGGAGGTGGCGACGACCACCACGCCGCGGGCGAACAGCGCCTCGAACAGCCGCCCCAGGATCATCGCGTCGGCGATGTCGTGCACCTGGAACTCGTCGAAGCAGAGCAGCGCCGCCTCGGCGGCGATCGAGTCGGCGAGCGGCGGGATCGGGTCCGCCGCGTTGCCGTGCTGCTGCTTCCAGGCATGGATGCGCCCGTGCGCCTGCTGCATGAACTGATGGAAGTGCAGGCGCTTCTTCCGCGGGACGTCGGCGCAGGCGAAGAACAGGTCCATCAGCATGGACTTGCCGCGCCCGACCTCGCCGACGAGGTAGAGGCCCTGCGGCGCCCTCACCTCGGGCGACTCCTCGCTCGGCCGGCGGCGGAACAGGCGGGAGAGGAAGGAGCCGTTGCCGTTGCTCTCCTCCGCCGGATTCGGCGGCGGGTCGTAGCGGCGCAACCGGCGCCAGAGGTCCTGCAGCATCTCCGCCGCCAGCTCCTGGGCCGGATCGGGCACGAGCTCGCCCGCCGCTACGCGGGCGCGGTATGCGGGCAACGGCCCCTCGGCGGTGCCGGGCGGGGAGGAGGGATGCGGTGG
>JADGHI010000305.1 GCA_019689515.1 Acetobacteraceae bacterium
GGGACGTATTCGCCGAGATGCTCATCGGCGCGGGGGACGAGGAACCCATCCACCCCCGCAGCGGCGAGGGCGGCACGCAAGGCGGCGAGGCGGGCGGCGGGGGTCTGGGGGCTACCCATCATCGCCCCGGAATCTGGCAATAGTCAGGCGATTTTCGCATGTTTTTGCTCCTACCCATGCCTCCGACGCATACCAAAACTGTTGTTTCAAGGCATCATCTGTGGCCCAGGCGCACCATATTGCGGTGCAGCAAACACCTCGTGACCCAGTGCAGCGCCATCTCGCCGGGCCCCGAGGACCTCAAAGCGCCCAACGATACAAGGAGGCTACAGATGGCATACCGACTCACCAACAACGAGGGCCACAGCTCTCCCTCCGGCACGGGGTTGGTACGCCGGGGCCTTTCCCGCCTGGCCGCAGTTGCCGCCGCCTTGGGCAGGACGCTGGCCGAGTATCCGGCCCGCCGGCGCGCCTATGACGAGCTCCGGGCGATGACCGACCGTGAGCTCGCCGACATCGGCCTGACCCGTTACGACGTCAACCGGGTCTTCGACCCCGACTTTCTGGCGGACAAGACCGTCATTGCCCGAGGCACGCCCGTGCTCCGCACGATCGCCGGTGGGGCGGTCGGGCGTCGGCAGAGCGCACCAGCCGCTCGTACCACGGCGCCGGAGCTCACCAAGCAGGCCGCCTGACGCGCCGACCCCTCGCTGCGTCGCCGTTCCTCCGCCCACCCGCCGCCCGCGGTGGGCGGGCGGGACGGAGCCGTGACGGCAAAGGCAGGGCAGGCATCGCGGCTTGCGGCCTGCGGTCCGCGCGGCAGGCCAACTGAACGGCCGCGCTGCGAAGCGCGTCCCGCCCCCGAGGCCGCTCACCTCCGGCCCCTTCCCCGATCCGTCCCATGGGCCTAGCGTCAACGGGACGAAACATCCCGTTCAGGGAGCGCAAGGGGGAGGAACCATGCGCCTCGGCCTGTTCATGATGCCGCTGCACCCGCCGGAGCGGCCGATGCACGAGACGCTGGCGGAGGACACGGAGAAGTCGCTCCTCGCCGACCGGCTCGGCTTCGACGAGCTCTGGGTCGGCGAGCACTTCTCCGCCAGCTCCGAGCCGATCCCCTCGCCGCTGATGTTCATGGCGGCGCTGGCGCCGCGCACGAAGCGCCTCACCTTCGCCACCGGCGTGATCAACCTGCCGAACCACCACCCGGCGATCGTCGCGGCGGAGGTGGCGCAGTTCGACCACATGACCGGCGGGCGGTTCATCCTGGGCATTGGCCCGGGTGGCCTCGCCTCGGACTTCGAGCTGTTCGCCTGCACCGACCCGATCGCGCGCGGGAAACGCATGGTCGAGGCGATCGACATCATCCAGCGCATCTGGGCCCAGGGCCGCCCGCCCTACGACATCGCCGGGCCGACCTGGAGCGCCCGCATCGTGGAAGCGGTGATGCCGGAGTTCGGCGTCGGCACCATGCCGGTGCCGTTCCAGCGCCCGCACCCGCCGATCGCGATCACCGCGCGCAGCGTGGACAGCTTCGGCGTGAAGATGGCAGCGCAGCGCGGCTGGGGCGTGGTGTCGGCGAACTTCGTCACCACCCGCGTCGTGGCTGGCCACTGGAACACGCTGCAGAAGGCGCTGGCGGAGAACGGCAAGCAGGCGAGCGGCGCGGACTGGCGCGTGGCGCGCAATCTCTGCATCGCCGCGACCGAGGAGGAGGCGCACGCGCGCGTCTTCGACGCGGCCGGGTCGAACCGCTACTACTTCCACTACCTCAGCACCCTGGCGCGGCGCGCCGGCCAGCTCGCCACGCTGAAGCCGAGCGCGGAGACGCCGGACGAGGCGGTGACGCTGGAGCAGATCATCGCCGACTGCGTGATCTGGGGCTCGCCGCAGACCGTGCTCGAAAAGCTCGTGGCGTTCCGCGAGCAGGTCGGGCCGTTCGGCCACCTGCTGATGGCGGGCCTCGACTGGTCCGGGCCGAACGCAGCCTGGGAGCAGGAGACCATGCGCCGCCTCGCCGAGGAGGTGATGCCGCGCTTCCGCCAGCACGTCGCCGCGACGGAGGGCAAGCAGCGCGCGGCGGAGTAGCCCTCAGCCGGCGCCGCCGCTCCTGCGCAGCACCAGCGTCGTCCACGGCCCGACATCGAGCCGCTCGGCCAGCCGCAGTCCCTGGCGCTGGTGCGCCGCCAGCACCCAGCGCGCCTGGGTCCCGAGCAGCCCGGCGAGGATCGCCGTGCCGCCGGGCGCGAGATGCGCGGCAAGGTCCTTCGCCATCGCGCAGAGCGGCCGGGCGAGGATGTTCGCGAAGACGAGGTCGTAGGGCGCGCCCGCGCGCACGGTGCGGTGCCGCCAGCCATCGGCGAGGGTGGCGCGGACCAGGGTGGCGACGCCGTTGAGCCGCGCATTGTCGGCAGCGACGCGCACGCTCCAGGGCTCGATGTCGGTCGCGAGCACCGGGCGCCGCAGGCGCTTCGCCACCGCGATGGCGAGAATGCCGGAGCCGGTGCCGAGGTCGAGAATCCGCCGCGGGCGGTACTGCTGCTTTGCCAGGCGCTCGAAGGCGAGCAGGCATCCGCGGGTGGAGGCGTGCTCCCCGCTGCCGAAGGCCAGGCCGGCGTCCAGGCGCAGCACGATGCGGCCATAGGTCCGCGGGTCCGGCAGATGCGTCGGGCGGACAAGGAAGCGGTCGCCGATCGGCTGTTCCGGGAAGCTCTCCGCGCTGCGGGCGAGCCAGCCCTCCGCCTCGATCGGCTCCACCGAAAGCGCCGGCGACTCGATGCCTGCGACGGCGGCGGCGAGCGTCAGCGCGGTATCGAGCGCGTCCTCCCCCGCTCCCGCCTCGCGCACGCCCTCGACGCGCCAGGTGTCGCTCGCCTCGTCGCGGATGTAGGCGACGGTGGCGCAGACGGTCTGCAAGGCTGCCTCGAAGGCCGGCACCGCCGCTTCGGGGAGGCCGTCGATCGAGACCAGTTCCAGCGGCTCGGCGCGGCGCCGCGAGAGCGGTGCAGGGTGCGGTCCGTCCGGGCGCATCACGCCTTCTCCACGAAGCGGTCGAGGACGCGCTTGGTACCGGCCTTCTCGAATTCGATGTCGAGCCGGTCGTCCTCCACCGCGAGGACGCGTCCATAGCCGAATTTCTGATGGAACACGCGCTGGCCGACGGCGATGCGCTCCCTGCGCGCCGGGCGTTCGGCGATTTCCCAGGAGCCTGTCTCGTAGATCCGCGGCGTGGGCGCCACGCGCCGCGCGGCGAGGCCGAAGGGGCTCGCGAAGACGCTCGGGGCGCCCATCGCTGCGCGGTGGCGCTCCATGGCCACGCCGCCTTCCTTCTCGACATGATCGTCGGGCAGCTCGTCAATGAAGCGGCTGGGGATGGAGGCGGTCCAGTTGCCGTAGACGCGCCGGTTCGCCACGTGGCTCACTACCGCGATCTTGCGCGCGCGCGTCAGGCCGACATAGGCGAGGCGCCGCTCCTCCTCCAGCGCCTTCTCCCCGCCCTCGTCGAGCGAGCGCTGGGAGGGGAACAGCCCCTCTTCCCAGCCGGGGAGGAAGACCATGTCGAATTCCAGCCCCTTCGCCGCGTGCAGCGTCATCAGCGAGACGCGCTCGCCCTCCGCCGCCTCGTCGTTCTCCATCACCAGCGCGACGTGGTCGAGGAAGCCGGCGAGGGACTCGAACTCGCCGAGGGCGCGCAGCAGCTCCTTGAGGTTCTCGAGCCGCCCGGGCGCCTCGGCGCTCTTGTCCTGCTTCCACATCTCCGTGTAGCCGCTCTCGTCGAGCATGGTCGCGACCGTCACGACATGGCCGTCGCGCGCGAGCTGCTCGCGCCAGCGGGCGAAGCCGCGCATCAGCTCGGCGAGCGCCTGGCGCGGCTTCGGGCGCAGGCCCTCCGGCGAGAGCGCCAGGCGCTCCGCGGCAGCGGCGAGGGAGCTCTTCTCGATGCGCGCCAGCTCGTGCAGCGCGCGGATCGCGCTGTCGCCGAGGCCGCGCTTCGGCACGTTGACGATGCGCTCGAAGGCGAGGTCGTCGGCCGGCTGGGCAAGGACGCGCATATAGGCCAGCGCGTCGCGGATCTCCTGCCGCTCGTAGAACTTGGCGCCGCCGACGACGCGGTAGGGAATGCCGAGGGTGATCAGCCGCTCTTCGAAGGCGCGGGTCTGGAAGCCGGCGCGCACCAGGATCGCGATCTCGGAAAGCGGATGCCCCTCGCGCTGCGCCGCCTCGATGCGCTCGCCGACCATCCGGGCCTCCTCCTCGGAGTCCCAGAGCGAGACGACCTGCACCTTCTCGCCATCCGCGTCGGCGCGGCCGGCGCGCAGCGTCTTGCCGAGCCGCCCGGTGTTGTGCGCGATCAGGCTGGAGGCGGCCGCCAGGATCGGATGGGTCGAGCGGTAGTTGCGCTCCAGCCGCACCACCGTCGCGTTCGGGAAGTCCTTCTCGAAGCGGAGGATGTTCTCGATCTCCGCGCCACGCCAGGAATAGATGGACTGGTCGTCGTCGCCGACGCAGCAGATGTTGCCGTGGCCCTGGGCGAGCAGCCGGAGCCAGAGGTACTGTACCAGGTTGGTGTCTTGGTACTCGTCCACCAGGATGTAGCGGAAGGTGCGGTGGTACTGCGCCAGCACCTCGGGCTGGGTGCGCAGGATCTCCGTCATGTGCAGCAGCAGGTCGCCGAAATCCGCGGCGTTCAGGTCGCGCAGGCGCTGCTGGTACTGGGCGTAGAGGCTGCGGGCACGGCCGTTGGCGTAGTCCGAGTCCTCGGAGGGCGTGATGCGCTCCGGCGTCAGGCCGCGATCCTTCCAGCGCTGCACCACGGCCATCATCCCCGGCGCGGGCCAGCGCTTCAGGTCCACGCCGGCGGCGTCCATCACCTGCTTGAGCAGGCGCATCTGGTCGTCGGTGTCGAGGATGGTGAAGTTGCTCTTGAGGCCCACATACTCCGCGTGCCGGCGCAGCATGCGCGCGCAGAGGGCGTGGAAGGTACCGAGCCACAGCCCCTCGATCTCGCGGCCGAGGATGGCGGAGACGCGCTCCTTCATCTCGCGTGCCGCCTTGTTGGTGAAGGTCACGGCCAGGACCTGGGAGGGCCAGGCGCGGCGGGTCATCAGCAGGTGCGCGAAGCGCGTCGTCAGCACGCGCGTCTTGCCGGTGCCGGCGCCCGCCAGCACCAGGACCGGACCGTCCAGCGTCTCCACCGCCACGCGCTGCTCCGGGTTGAGGCGCGCGAGATAGTCGGGCAGCCCCGGCGAGACGGCCTGGGGG
>JADGHI010000306.1 GCA_019689515.1 Acetobacteraceae bacterium
GGGCATGCCAGGGGGAGGAGAGGAGATCCGGCTGCTGATGCTGGGCGATTCCCTCACCGCCGGCTATGGGCTGCCGCAGTCGCAGGCCCTCCCGGTCCGGCTGGAGGCGGCGCTGCGCGCCCGTGGCCGGGCGGTGCGGGTGATCAATGCGGGCGTGTCGGGCGACACAACGGCTGGCGGCCGGGCCCGGCTCGGCTGGGCGCTGGCGGAACTGCCGGAGGGCGCGCCCGCCGCGGCGATCGTCGCCCTCGGCGCGAACGACGCCCTGCGGGGTCTGCCAGCGTCCGAGGCCTATGCCAACCTCGCGGCGATCCTGGACGAGCTCCGGCGCCGCAACATTCCAGCCCTGCTCGCCGGGATGCGCGCCCCGCCCAATTTCGGGCCGGACTATGCCCGCGAGTTCGACGAGGCCTACCGGCGGCTCGCGCAGGAGCGGTCCGGCGGGGTGGTGTTCTACCCCTTCCTGCTCGAGGGCATCGCCGCCGAGCCGGCGCTCAACCAGCCGGACGGCATCCATCCCAATGCACAGGGGGTGGAGGAGATCGTACGCCGTATCCTGCCGGCCGTGGAAAGACTGCTCGACCGGGTCGGACACGGCGGAGGTTGACCCGGCGCGGAGGGGAAGGCAGGACGGGGCAGGCGCGCGGCGGCGCCACCGACCACGGCCACCGACGGGCGAAAGGCCATTCCGGCAGCGCCGGGCGGCCTTGCCGTCATGATTGTGAGGAGCACCCGATCATGCGGCTGTTCGTGGGGCTTACCCTGCCGGAGGCGCTCCGGGCACAGCTCGCCGGCCTGGCCGGCGGCGTTCCCGGGGCGCGCTGGGTTCCTCCGGAGAACTACCACCTGACGCTGCGCTTCATCGGCGAGGTCGAATCCTGGCGTGCCCAGGAGGTGGACGACGCGCTCTCCGCGATCCGCGCCCGGCCGGTGGAGCTGTGCCTCCGCGGCGTGGGGACCTTCGACAAGGCGGGGCGAGTGCAGACCCTCTGGGTCGGCGTGGAGAAGACGGAAGGCCTGACGCACCTGCAGGGCAAGATCGAGACCGCGCTGCAGCGGGTGGGGCTGGAGCCGGAGCGGCGCCGGTTCTCTCCGCACGTGACCCTGGCGCGCTGCGAGAAGGTGACGGCGCCCGAGAAGCTCGCGGCCTTCGTGCAGGGCAACAACCTGTTCCGAGCCGCGCCCGTGACGGTGGACCGGTTCTGCCTGTTCTCCTCCCGGCTGGGGAAGGAGCAGGCGGTCTACGCGGTCGAGGTGGAATACAGCCTCGGATAGCCCGGCGGGGCCTGCGTGGCTCCGGACCGCGCCGTGCAAATCTTGTGACTTTTCGCACCGCCGCGATTGCGCCGCTCACCCTCCGTGTGCGATCTTTTTCGCGTTCGCATCGCATCCGCGCACAGGGACCCCATGGTGCGTGACCCTCCGCCCGCGGCGCTGCGCCATGCCTTCCCTTTGCGCTCGCTGCTGCTCGCAGCCCTGCTCGTCCCGGTCCTTGCCTTCGCCGCCGTAGCCTGGCGCGACCATGCGCGCGTCCAGGACGATGCGAAGAGGGCCGTGGACCGCATCGTCGCCATTGCGCAGGAGCACGCCCTCAAGGTCATCGAGACGAACGCCCTCATTCTGGACCGCATCGAGGACGGCGTCCGCGGCCTGTCCTGGGACGAGATCGCCGCCCGCGACCGCGAGGTCCACGAGGCGCTGCGCGCCCTGGACTCGCGGATCGAGCAGATCAACGTCCTCCATTTGATCCGCCCGGACGGTCGTCTCGCCGCGATCAGCATCGCCTACCCTGCGCCGTCGGTCGATCTCACCGAACGCGCCTATTTCCAGCGCCACCTGGCCGGAGAGAGGGGGCTGGTGTTCGGCGACCCGGTCGTGGGGCGCACCTCCGGCCAGGTGAATTTCACCATGAGCCGGGCCCGCGCCGCGCCCGATGGGCGCTTCGACGGCGTCGTCCTCGGCTCGGTCATGCCGGAATACTTTCAGCGCCACTGGGCCACGCTTGCGGACGGCGCGGATGCGCATTTCGGCCTGATGCGCGCGGACGGCGCGCTGCTCGCGCGCATGCCGCCGCCGCCCTCGCTCGAGACCCGGGTTCCGCAGGACGATCCGCTGATGCGCGCGATCGCCGCCGGCGCCGAGCGCGGCGTGGTCGAGGCGAATCCCGCGCTCGACGGTACCCGCCGGCTGGTCGGGTTCCGCCGGGTCGGCAGCCAGCCGCTCTACGTCTTCTATGCGCTCTCGCTCGACGCGGTCCACGCCGAGTGGCTGCATCACGCCGCGGTGAACGGCGCCCTGACCCTGCTCGCCGTCCTGGCGCTGGCGGGTGCGGCGCTGGTTGCGGCGCGGCGGTGGACGGCGGAGCAGAGGGCGCTCGCTGAGCTCGCCCGCTCCGCCACCGAGCTGCGCGCCGAGATCGCCCGCCGCGAGGCCGCCGAGGAGGAACTGCGCGCCGCCCAGCGGCTGGAGGCGGTCGGCCGACTCACCGGCGGCGTGGCGCACGACTTCAACAACCTGCTCACCGCGATTCTCGGCAGCCTGCAACTCCTGGAGCGCCATCTGGAGCGCGGCGGCGCCGCCGCCTCGGGGCAGCCGGACGCCCGCGCGCGGCACCTGGTCGCCATCGCCCGCGACGCGGTGGAGCGGGGCAGCCGCCTGACCGCGAGCCTGCTCGCCTTCTCCCGCCGCCAGGCGCTGCGCGTCGAGCCGCTCGACGTCAACGCCCTCGTCGGTGGCATGGCGCCGCTGTTGCGCCGCGCACTCGGCGAGGCGGTGGAGCTTCGCCTGGAGCTCGGCCCCGGCCTGCCCCATTGCATGGGGGATGCGGCGCAGCTCGAGGTGGCGCTCCTGAACCTCGTCATCAATGCGCGCGACGCCCTGCCGCCGGAGGGCGGCCTGGTCACGCTCCGCACCTTCCGCGCCGATCCCGCGGCCCGGCCCGGCGAGGGGCAGGTGGGAATCACGGTCAGCGACACCGGCTCCGGCATGTCGCCCGAGGCGCGGGCGCGTGCCTTTGAGCCCTTCTTCACGACCAAGCCGGTCGGCAAGGGCACCGGCCTGGGGCTGAGCCAGGTCTATGGCGTGGTCCGCCAGCTTGGCGGCGAGGTGACGATCGACAGCGCCCCCGGCCAGGGCACGACGGTCCTGATACGACTGCCCGAGGCTGACCCGGCCGTCGTGGCCGCCGCCGCCGCGCCGGCCGGCGCCGCCCGGCCCGCCGGCATGGCTGGCGAGGGGCAACCGGCCGCCGGCATCATCCCCCCCGCCGGGCGGCGCAGCGTCCTGGTCGTCGAGGACGACCTGGCGGTGCGCGAGATGGCAGCCGAGACGCTGCGCGAGGCGGGCTGGCAGGTGAGCGAGGCGCCGGACGGCCGCGTCGCCCTCGCCATGCTGGCGGCCGGCGAGCGGTTCGACCTGCTGTTCACCGACGTGGTGATGCCGGGCGGCATCTCCGGCCAGGAACTGGCGGAGACGGCGCGGCGGCTGTGCCCCGGCCTCGCGGTCCTGCTCGCCTCCGGCTACGTCGGCGAGGCCCAGCCTCGCGAGGATGGCAGCGGCGGCGGCGCGCCCTTCCCCTTGCTCGGCAAGCCCTATGACCGCGCCGCGCTGATCGCCGCGGCCAACGCCGCGCTCCGCGAAGCGTCATGCAGCGATGCGGCGCCTGAGGCATCCGCTGCTCTCACCACTCCCTCGGTCGCCGCCGCCCGCATCGACGCCACCGCCTGACCGCGCCCGCCCTGAGGTTACCTGCGGGGTCAGGGCCGAGCGCATTCCGGGCTCCTTCCCGCTGCTCTCCGCAAGTCCGTCCGCACCCTGCCTGCCGCCCCCGTGTGGGCCGGCTGCAACGATCCGCGTCCCGATTCCGGACCATTGCGACGCAAGGCGGACTGGAGCGTTGCAGGCACGGAGCGGCCCGGTCGCGATCCGGGGCGGTCGGTCATGCACCGCGCCCCCGCCGCGCCGCTCCATCGGCCGCCGCCCGCCCGCGGATGCGCGCGGACAGGGACCGCCGCCGGATGGCGTGGCGCCGGCAAGGTTCAGGGAGGGAGCCCAGCCCCGATGTCTCCGGAGGCGTACGACACGGCCGCACCCATTCTCGATCGTCCGGCCGGGCCGGACACGGGCAAGGGCCAGGGCGGCAAATCGGCCGCGCGTCGTGCGGAGGGGCTCCGGCCTCCGCCACCACGGCGCGCAGCCGCGCCGCCGCCGCCCTCGCCGGGCCGCCGCCATGCCCGCGGCGACGGCGCCACCGCGACCCGGCGGCGATGGGTGCGGCTGGGCGCCGCGCTCGGGGCGGTGCTGGTGTCCCCCGTGCTGGCCCTGGCGGCGCTGGTCCTGCTCTCCGCTCCGGCGGAGCGGCCGCGCCATGGCGTGGTGGCGGTGGGGCCGGGCCGAGACGTGGCGGAGGCGGAAACATCGCGATCCGCCGTCGGCACGTGGGGCGGCGGAGCCACCAACCCGACGCCTCTCGGCGCCGATCCGGCCTCTGCCACGCCTGCGGACCTCAGCCTCGAACTGGCGCGGCTGCGCGCCGCGGTGGCCGCTGAGGGGGAGCGGCTCGCGGCACTGGAGCGGCGCCGGGACATGCTGCTCGCCAGCATCGAGGCCTTGCAGGGCAAGGCGCCATCCGGGTCTCTCACGGCCACGGGCAGGTCGCCGGAGGAGGGCGACGAGGGGGGGAAGCCGGCCCCCACCTCCGCTTCGGCTGCTACTGCGGAGCAACCGCTGCGCATCTTCGTCCATCACCGGGCCGGGTCCGCGGCGGCCGAGCGCGCCGCCGCCGAGGTCGCCGCCACGCTGAGCGCGGCGGGACTGGACACCGCCGGGACGCGCGCCTTCGCGGCGGTGCCCTCGGTTCGGGTCGTGCGCTACTTCCATGACTCCGACGCGGCCGCCGCGGCGCGGGTGGCGGCGCGGCTCGGTCCGGGCTGGGCGATCCAGGACTTCCGCGCCTTCAGCCCCTCCCCGCCGCCGCAGACCGTGGAGATCTGGCTGCCCGACCGCTGACCGCGGGGAGCGGGCACCGGGATTGGCTGGCGGGCCGCGGGATGGACCGGGCCGGGCGGAGTAGTGACCTGCCCGTCCCGCTCCAGCCGGCGCTCGGACGAAGCCGCTATTGCCGGCGCTGCTCGCGCTGATGAGGCGGCGGCGCCTGGTGCGGCGGGCGCGGCGGCGGCGCGCTCGCCCTGGGCGCGGGAGGCGAAGCGCTGATCCGTGGCGGGGGTGGGGCACTCATCCGCGGCGCCGGAGGA
>JADGHI010000307.1 GCA_019689515.1 Acetobacteraceae bacterium
CGGGCGCCGCCGCGGAGCGCGCGGCGCTCGCGCGCCTGCCGCGGCGCGACGACGGTGAGGCGCCGTTCCAGCTCGGCCGCCTCGCCGCGATCCCACACCGCGCCCGTGTCCTGGGCGATCTTCGCGCGGATGGAGGCAATGACCGGCGTGGGGTCGCGCCCCTGCAGGATGAGGTCGAAGGCTTCGCCGCCTAGCCGGTTCAACGCCTGCTCGGAGAGGCGGCGCGCCTCCTGGCGCTCCCGCGTCGCGCGGTGGCCGAGGAGGTTCGCGTGGTGCTGGCCGATCAGCCGCCCGATGCCCTCCCCCACCGGCAGCCGCAGCTCGGGCGGCAGCGCGGCGAGCGTGCCCTGCCGCCACCGGTCGGCGGCCTGCCGGAACGCCTCGGGGTCGTCCGCGTGCTGCTGGCGCAGCCGCATGACCTCCGCCTGCGCGTCGAGCAGGAATTCGGAGGCGTAGCGGCTGGTCAGGACCTCGCGCCGGCGCTGCTGGGCGATGCGCTCGAAGGGCTGGCGGGACAGGTCGGGGACGACGATCCGGCCATCGGCGTCGCGCTCGATCGGCTCCGAGGCCCCGGCCTGCTCCCCGCTCGCGATCGCCAGCTGCGTGCGCTCGCGCTCGAGGAGCGCGGCCACCGGGTCCAGCACCCCGGCCACGTCGGAGGCTTGCGCCGCGGCCTGGCGGGCCGCAGCCCCGGCCCGTCCAGGATCGACCACCCCTGCCCCTTGCGGGAGGACGGCGCGCTCCTCGCGCGGCAGGCTCCCGCTCATCAGACCGGCCCCCGCGCGCGGCCGGTCCGCGGCTCGACGAGCGCCACCTGCTCGTCGGTCAGGCCCGCGTAGAGGCTCCGGAGGTTGTCGGGCGTCCCGCCGCCCTCGGCGCCCATGATGGGCCAGGTCTGATAGACCGAGAGGCCGGCGCCGAGCAGCGTGGCGGTCGGCCGGATCCACGCCGTGCGCGCCATCGCCGCGTAGGACTCCGCCTCGAGTTCGGCGAGCCGGTCGGAGATGAGCAGCTGGCGTTGCTTCGCGGCGCCGAGCAGGCGGATGGCGGAGATGTCGCCAAGCACCTGCCGCTCGTTCTCGCCGCGCAGCGTGGCGATGCTGCCCGACTGCCAGGGGTCGAGGCCGAAGGCGGCGGCGGTGGCGCGCGCCGTGCTCTCGGTGAGGCCGGCGCGGCGCTGGCGCTCCACCTCCTGCGCGCGCGCCTGCACCGCCAGGGTGTCGCGCTCGATGGCGAGCTGCTCGCGCCGAAGCCCGGCCATCTGCCGGCCGAGGGCGGCCTGCGCCCGCTGCTGCTCATACTGCGCGCCGGCCTGCAGCGCGGCGACGCCGAGGGAGGCCGCGGCCATCCCCGCGGACAAGGCGAAGCTCCAGGTCATAGGGGCACCTTCACCACGCGCTTGAGGGCGAGCACGCCCACGGGCATCGGCACGTCGCGGTCGATCCGCCGCACCAGCGCCGCGCCCTCGTTCGGCCGGGCGAAGCCGAGGTGGCGGGTCATCCACCAGCCGTCGCGGGCCGGCGGCGCGGCGCCGGCCGTGAAGCCGTCGCTGAGCAGCGTCAGGCTCGTCCCGCCGACGCGCACCGTGCGGGCGCGGTAGAGCCGAAGGTGCGTCTCGAGCACCCGCTGCGTGCGCTGCTGCAGCGTGCCGTCGGGGAGGTCGATCACCGGCGGCAGCGGGTCTATCCACCAGTCGAAGGCCAGGCCGAGCTCGACGGTCAGCCCGTCCTCGAGCCCGCCCTGCTCCTCGGTCTGCCGCGGCAGGGTGACGGCGCCGCCCGCGCCGGCCTCGGCGCCGCCCAGATAGTCGTCGCCGATCCGCCCGTGGACCTCGAGGCCGACGAGGTGCGGCGCCGCGAGGTCCGGCGTCGTGTCCTCCACCGTGGCGTCGAAGGCGAGCGCCGGGTCGAAGCGTTCCAGCCGCACGGTGCCGCCACGCTCCACCGCGGCGAACACCGCATCGCCGGCGACGCCGACCGCCTTGAAGGCGCCCTGCGTCGTCCACTCGCACCAGGCGCCGATCTTCTGCTCGCGGATGGAGTGGAAGAGCGCGATGCGCCCGGCCGCGTTGACGAAGAAGGCATACTGCTCGGGCCGGTCCTGCGCGCCGGGCAGATAGGCCGCATCCACGATCTCCCCGATGAGGTCGGTCGCGGGCAGGCTCACCGGGTCGGTGGTCAGGTTGTCGGCCTCGGCCGTGTAGGCGAGATCGCGCACCGCCCGGCCGCGCCCCTGCACGAACAGCACCCCGCCGTCGAAGGCGCCGGGCCGGACGTCGCCGGTGCCGAAGGGCGCGACGTGGCGGATGCGCGCCGTCGAGGGGGTGAGCGGGCGCGTCTCCTGCTCGGGCACGAAGAACACCCCGGCCTCAGTGAAGAAGGTCAGCTGCGGGCCCGAGACCGCATGCGCGATGGTCCGCACCCGGGTCGCGCCGAGCGCCATGGCGATCGCGTCGGCGTCGGCCGCGGTGCCCAGGTCGAAGTTCCAGTATTGGCCGACGCGGCTCATCCAGATCGCGTCGCCGGCATCGCGCGAGCCGCCGAACACGAGCCGCTGCTGGTGCAGGCAGACCGAGCGCGGCCAGCCGCGCACGGAGGAGAAGGCCGCCTCCTCCCAGAGCGTCGTCGCCTTGCCGTCCGGGGGCGCCGCGTCCTCCCAGGCGACGGTGCATTGGGTGGCGCTGTTCACCGCCCCGATGGTGCCGTGGCGGTAGAGCGAGGCGTCCGCGTCCCAGACCCGGATCGCGGTCCCCGCGTGCCCGGCCTCGAGCCACCCGGCCGAGAAGTTGAGGACCGACGTGCCGGCGCTCCACGTCGCGGTGATCGAGCTCGCCGCGTAGCGGTAGAACGGCGTGCCGCGCGCGCCGTCGAAGGCCAGCGCCTCGAGCGCCCAGGTGTCGGCGCCGGTGCGGCGGACGATCCGCGGCGCCATGTCGGGATGCACGACCCACATGAGGTCGCCGCCCTGCGCGAAGCGGAGGCCGCGCAGCTGGTCGGCGGTCCAGGGGCAGCCGGTGAGGGAGCCGGCCGCGGCGCCGTCCGAGGCGTAGTAGAAGCGCACCTCGCCGTCGAGGAAGGCGGCGAGGTAGGACTGCGCCAGGGAGAAGGCGAACTCCTCGAGCACCGGCACGGAGGGCAGCACGCCGAGGTGGCGCGTGCCCCAGCGCGAGACCTGGCCGCCGGTGGCGAGGGGCAGGCAGTTGAGCAGCGCCGCCGCGCCGTGGCGGTAGAGCGCCGTTTCGTGGCGCGCCCGCGCCGCCTCGTCCAGCGTCCCGGCGATGAAGCTGGTCTGGGAGATGTGAGTCTTCATCGCCGGCGCAGCGCCTCGAACCGGCCGACCGGGATGCGCCGGGCCGGCCGCTCGGAGGCGTTCTGGTGGCGGGCCAGCGCCAGCTCGCGCTCGGCGAGCTGGAGCATCGCCTGCTGGATCTTGGTGTCGTCGCGGATCGGCACCGCGAACTCAGCGGCGAGGCGATAGACGAGCGCCTGGCGGAAGGCCGGGGGCCAGCGGATCTCGTCAACCCGGGCGTGGTATTCGAGCTCGACGGTCTGCGTCGGCTCGGCGTCCAGCCAGATCGCCGTCTCGGTCGGCTCCCAGCCCGGGGCCACCATGCCGTCCACGAAGGGGGCGACGATGCGCAGCACCCCGGCGGGGAGCGCGTAGGCGGCCGAGTAGCCGGTGGCGGCTGAGGGCGCCGCGGCGAGGCGGGCGAGCATCTCGATCCGGCGGTTGAAGCGCCAGGGGTGGGAGGCGAGCAGGAGGTCGGCGGTCGGCTGGTAGCGGGCGTTCGCCACCACCTGCGCGGCCGAGGCGCCCTCGAAGCTGTCGATCGGGTTCTCCCCGATCAGCACCAGGGCGTCGGAGCAAATCTTCAGAGCGTCGGCTTGGGCCATGGTCCCGCCCTATGGGGCTCCGGCGCGCGGCGATGCCACGCACACGGGTTCCCATCGAAGCCTCGCGGGCGAGGCTTCGATGGGCGCCCGCAGCAGAAGGGCGGGGGATCGCTCCCCCGCCCCTGCCAGCCGCAAGATCAGCCGCCGGTCAGGTGGTCTGGATCTGCGCGATCGTGACGGCGGTGCTCGAGCTCGCCGTCACGATGTAGGCGCGGAGCTCGGGGGTGGCCCCGAGGTTCAGCGCCGCGAGGATGATGTCGCCGGGGTTCAGCTGTTCGTAGAGCGCGTTGAAGTAGTCGGCGCCGCTGACCGTCGCGTGCGTGTCGTCGGACACGTAGAGGTGCAGCTTGCGCCGGTGGCCGGCGGCGCCGTTCGGCCGCGTGGAGCCGAAGGCGATGGCCGTCAGGCTGTTCGGGGTGAGGGCCATGGTGCCGCCTCCTCCTCAGCTCGCGTAGCGCCGGGCGATCACGCCCAGGCTCTCGATGAGGGTCGCGCCCATCCGCATCTTCCCCATCATGAAGGTGGCGTCGTAGTCGGGCAGGCGCGTCACCTCGCTGGTGATCTCCTGGCCGACCGCGACCGCGGCCGTGCTGGAGTTCCACCAGAGGTTCAGCTTCGAGCCCGAGCTGTGGGTCGGCAGCCGCGAGAACGGCGCGTAGGCGAAGCCGAACCACATCTTCGGCCGCTGGCCCTCGACGGTGAGCTGCGGATCGCCGCCGTAGTCGGCGTGGATGAAGGTGTTGAGCGCCAGCGCGTCGTTCCACGCCTTCCAGCTGATGAGGGCGTGCATCTGCCCGCCGTCCATCGCCTCGTTGTTGCCGAACGTCTCCAGCACGTCGCGGGGCACGGCGTCGGAGGTCCAGTTGTCGTCAGCCGAGAGGCTGTTAGCCGGGTTGGTGGTGCTGGCGAGCGCGGCGAGGGCAATGTCGTCCTCGGTGCGGGCGAGCGACATGGTGATGGCGCGCTGCACCGCGGACTTCTCGTCCACGTTGGTCTTGAGCTCGTCCAGGCTGTCGATCATGTCCGCGCCGTAGTAGTCGGCAAGGTCGCAGTGAACGCGGTCGCGCACGATGTCGAGCAGCGGCACCTTGCCGTTGCGGCTCTTGGGCTGCGCGGCGGGTGCGAGGCCGATCTTCGGGAAGTGCGTGCGGGTGCCGATCACGCCGGTCTTGCGGCGAAGCCGGCCGCGCATCACGCCGCCCTTGTTCTGGAACGCCTCGAACAGCTCGGCCTCGAACTGCTGGATGAAGATGTTGTCGGAGGTCTGCGACATGGGAATCTCCGCCGGAGGCGGGGTGAGCTATGGCTTGTCCCCCGGTCGCCGGCGGCGGCTTGTCCCTGGG
>JADGHI010000308.1 GCA_019689515.1 Acetobacteraceae bacterium
TGGCGTGTTTTGGTGGCCCCCTCCCCGCCCGGGGCGGCCCCGGCGCGGGGGGGGGGAAGCCTCAATCAGCCGCGGCACGAGCGCCAATGAATTCGCCGGTCCTGCCGGGCCTGGCCCCTCGGGCCGACCGGCCCGCGCTCAGGCGGCCAGGGCGGGCCGCATGCGGGCTTCGGCGCGGATCAGGTCGGCGGCCTTCTCGCCGATCATGATGCAGGCCGCGTTGGTGTTCCCCGAGACCACGGTCGGCATGATCGAGGCATCCGCCACCCGCAGCCCCGCGATGCCGCGCACCCGAAGCTCCGTGTCCACCACCGAGGCCAGGTCGGAGCCCATGCGGCAGGTGCCGGAGGGATGGAAGATTGTCGTCCCCGCACGCCGCGCATGGGCGAGCAGCGCGTCCTCGCCCTCCGCCTCCGGCCCGGGCAGGTACTCGGCCTCCACGAAGGGCGCCATGGCGCGCGTCGCGGCGAGGCGACGTGTCAGCTTCAGCCCCTCGACGATGCAGCGCCGGTCGGTCTCGGTGGAGAGGTAGTTGGCGCGGATGCGCGCCGGCACCGACGGGTCGGGCGAGGCCAAGGTGATCGTGCCACGGCTCTCGGGGCGGAGCTGGCAGACGCTGATGGTGAAGCCGGAGAAGGGATGCAGCGACCGCCCCGGCCCGTCGGCACTGAAGGGGATGAAGTGGTACTGCACGTCCGGCGTCGCGCTGCCGGGCAGCACACGGGCGAAGAGGCCCGCGGTGCCCGCGCTGATGGTCATCATGCCGCGCCGGAACAGCGCGAATTCCAGTGCCATCCCCGCCCGCCCCCGCAGGCTCGCCATGCGGTCGTTGAGCGTGACGCGCTGCCGGCAGCGATAGACGATACGCACCTGGAAATGGTCCTGCAGGTTGCGCCCGACCTGCGGCAGGTCCTGCACCACCGGGATGCCGAGCGCGGCCAGCTCCTCCGCCGGCCCGACGCCGGAGAGCAGCAGGAGCTGCGGCGAGGCGATGGCACCGCCGCAGAGGATCACCTCGCGCGCCGCCCGCGCCTCGCGCAGCACGCCGTTCTGGCGGAAGGCGACGCCGACGCAGCGGCGGCCCTCGAACAGCAGCCGCGTCGCCTGCGCCCCGGTCTCGACGCGCAGATTGGGCCGCTTCCGCGCCGGCTTGAGGTAGGCCGTGGCGGCGGAGCAGCGCCAGCCCTTGCGGGCCGTCACCTGATAGAAGCCGGCGCCCTCCTGGGTCGGGCCGTTGAAGTCGTCGTTGCGCGGCAGGCCGAGCTCGACCGCGGCCTCGATGAAGGCACGGGCGAGCGGGCCCTGGTCGCCCAGGTTGCTCACGCCGAGCGGGCCGCCGACGCCGTGCAGCGCGTCGGCGCCGCGCTCCTGGTCCTCGGCACGCTTGAAGTAGGGCAGCACGTCGTCGAAGGACCAGCCGGTGCAGCCGAGCTGGCGCCAGTGGTCGTAGTCCTCCTTCTGGCCGCGGATGTAGATCAGCCCGTTGATCGCCGAGGAACCGCCGAGGACGCGGCCACGCGGCCAGGGGATGCGGCGGCCCTCCAGCTCCGGCTCCGGCTCGGTCTGGAGGTTCCACGACAGCGTCGGGTGGAACATGGTCTTGCCGTAGCCGACCGGGATGTGCAGCCAGAGGTTCCGGTCGCGCCCGCCGGCCTCCAGCAGCAGCACGCGGACGGAGGGGTCCTCGGACAGCCGCGCCGCAAGGGCGCAGCCCGCGGAGCCCGCACCGACCACGACGTAATCCGCCGTGAAACCGCCGGACGACTCGCCGCCGCCGCTCATCGCTGCCATCCCGTGCGCCGCCCTTGCGCGGCGCGCACGTAGAGCCGTCGCTGCACCGGTTCCCCCCCGAAGGCACTCTGCCGCGTCAGCCTATCCACCGGAGCCGTGTGCGACCAGAGCGGATCCGCGCATCCGGCCGCGCCCGGCCGCCCGCCCTACTCCGCCGGCAGCGCCGCTCCCTCCGCTTCCGCCACCTCGCTGCCGCGCGAGAAGCGCTGCGCCAGCCGGTCGAAGCCGAGATAGAGCACCGGGGTGACGAACAGCGTCAGCGCCTGGCTCACCACCAGCCCGCCCACCACCGCGACGCCCAGCGGCTGGCGCAGTTCCGCCGCGGCGCCCCAGCCCATCGCGATCGGCACCGCGCCGGCGCCGGCGGCGAGCGTCGTCATCAGGATCGGCCGGAAGCGCAGGATCGAGGCCTGACGCACCGCCGAGAGCGCGTCCTCGCCCCGGCGCTGGCGGGCGAGCGCCACGTCCACCACCATGATCGCGTTCTTCTTCACGAGCCCGATCAGCAGCAGCACGCCGATCACCGCAATCACGGAGAGGTCCATCCCGAACAGCCAGAGCGTCGCGAAGGCGCCGAGCGCCGCCGCCGGCAGGCCGGAGAGGATGGTCAGCGGGTGGATCAGGCTCTCGTAGAGCACGCCGAGCACGACGTACATGATCAGCACCGCGGCAAGGACCAGCATCCCCTGCCCCGCCAGCGCCTGCTGGAAGATCTGCGCCGTGCCGGTGAAGCCGGTGACGACGGTGGGCGGGATGCCGGCCTCGCGCTCCACCGCGCGGATCGCCTCCACCGCCTGGCCAAGCGAGACTCCGGGCGCGGTGTTGAAGCCGATCGTCACCGCCGGGAGCTGGCCCTGGTGGCCCACGGTGAGCGGCCCGGCGCGCCGTTCCACCGACGCCACCGCCGAGAGCGGCACGAGGTGGCCGGTGTTGCTGCGCAGGTAGAGCTTGGCTAGGCCGGTCTCGTCGCGCTGGTCCTCGGGCAGCGCCTCGAGGATCACCGGATAGGCATTGGCCTGGCCGTAGATGGTCGAGATCTGGCGCGAGCCGAAGGCCGAGTAGAGCGCCTGCCGCACCTGGTCCTGGCTGATGCCGAGCGCCGCGGCGCGGTCGCGGTCCACGTTGACCTGCACCACCGGCGCGTCGAGCTGGAGGTCGGTGTTCACGTCCTGGAGCTGCGGCAGCTGGGTCAGGCGCCGCTCCAGCCGCTGCGCCCATTCGTAGAGCTCGTCGAGGCGGAGCCCCTGCAGCGTGTAGACGTAGAGGGTGCGTGTCGGCCGCGTGCCGAAGGTGATGTTCTGGATCGGGTTGACGAACACGCGCAGGCCCGGGACCACGTTCACCTGCCGGCGCAGCTCCTGGATCACCTCGCCGATCGGCGGCCGCTGGCCCGGCGGCTTCAGCTCCACGAACAGGCGCCCCTGGTTGATGGAGGCGCTGCTGATGCTGACGCCGATGTTCGACACGACCGAGGTGACGTAGGGCGAGGCGCGCAGGATCTCCGCCGCGCGATTCTGCATCTCCGCCATGCCCTCGACCGAGACGCCGCGCGGCCCCTCGGTGTTGACCGTGAGCAGGCCGGTGTCCTCGATCGGGAAGAAGCCCTTGGGGATCGTCACCGCCATCCAGCCCGCAGCGCCGAGCGAGGCGAAGAAGGCGAGCCACACCACGAAGCGGAAGCGCAGCGCCCGGTCGAGCAGCCAGGCATAGGCGCGCTCGATCGCCAGGAAGCCGCGCTCCAGCACGGCATCGAGGCGCGAGGGCCTGTGGTGCGCCTTCAGCCGCGAGGCCATCAGCGGCGTCAGGGTCAGCGAGACGACGCAGGAGGCGGCGACGGCGAGCGAGACGGTCGCAGCGAAGGCATTGAACACCCGCCCCACCACGCCGCCCATCAGCAGGATCGGCAGGAACACCGCGATCAGCGACAGGGTGATCGAGAGCACGGTGAAGCCGATCTCCCGCGAGCCCTGGATCGCGGCCTGGATCGGCGACATCCCCTCCTCGATCCGGCGCATGATGACCTCGAGCACCACGATCGCGTCGTCCACCACGAGGCCGACGGCGATGGTGAGGCCGAGCAGCGTGACGTTGTCCACGCCGTAGCCGAGAATGTACATCAGCCCGAAGGTGACGCAGAGGCTGATCGGCACGGCAACGGTCGGGATCAGCGTCGCCGACAGGCGGCGCAGGAACAGGAAGATCACCAGCACGACGAGCCCGATGGCGATGACGAGGCTCTCCTGCACGTCGTGCACCGCGGCGCGGATCGAGCGCGAGCGGTCGAGCATGACGCCGAGCTCCGCCCCGGGCGGGATCGCCTGGGCCAGCGCCGGGAGGTTGGCGCGCACGCCGTCCACCACCTCGACCGTGTTGGCGTCGGGCTGGCGCATCACCGCGAGCACCAGTGCGCGGGAGCCGTCGCGCCAGGCGGCGACGCGCTGGTTCTGCACCCCGTCCGCGACCTCGGCGATCTCGTTCAGCCGGACCGGGGCGTTGGCGCGCCCGGCGACGACCAGGCGGCCGAACTCCTCGGCGTTCTGCGGCTGGTCGTTGGCGCGCAGCGTGAGCTGCTGGCGCTCCCCCTGCAGCAGGCCGACCGGGGCGTTGGAATTCGCGAGGACGATTTCCCGCTGCACCTGGTCGAAGGCGAGGCCCATCGCGGCGATCCGGTCGGGGTCGAGCCGCACCCGCACCGAATAGAGCTGCTCGCCGTAGATCTGCACCTGCGCCACGCCGGGGACGCGGGAGAGTGCCGGGCCGATGATCGTGCTCGCGATGTCGTTCAGCCGGTAGAGCGGCACGTCGCCGTTGGTGGAGAGCGTCAGCAGCAGCACCGGCGCGTCCGCCGGGTTCACCTTGCGGTAGCTCGGCGGCGTCGTCATCTCGGCCGGCAGCCGGCGCTGGGCACGGGTGAGCGCCGCCTGCACGTCCTGCGCCGCGGCGTCGATGTTGCGGCCGAGCGCGAATTGCAGGGTGAGCTGCGTCGTGTCCTGCCCGTTGTTCGACGTCATCATGTCGAGCCCGGCGATGGTCGAGAATTCGCGCTCGAGCGGCAGGGCGACAGAGGTCGCCATGGTCTCCGGGCTCGCGCCGGGCAGGGTGGCGAAGACGGTGATGACCGGGAAGTCCACGCGCGGCACCGCCGCGACGGGCAGGCGAAGGTAGCCGAGGATGCCGGCGACGACGGCGGCGACCGCGAGCAGCCCTGTCATGACCGGCCGGCGGACGCAGAGTTCGGAGATATTCATGGCCGCCTGCCGCCTCGCCCGTTGCCGTTGCCGTCCCTCAGCGCACCACCGCGGTGACGCGCGACGGCGGCGGTACCGGGGCCGTGGCTGCCGGCCGTCCGCCCGCCCCCGCCGGCGCGCCGCCGCCTGGCCGGCCGCGATCCACGGCACGCATCCCGTCGGCGACGCGCTGCGCGCCTTCGACGATCACCCGG
>JADGHI010000309.1 GCA_019689515.1 Acetobacteraceae bacterium
CGCCCCGCCCACCCCTGGCGCGGCGGGATGGATGGGGTGATCCTCGTCCGGAACCCGCCCGTTCGTTGCGACCAGGGAGTCCGTGCGATGCCCGAAGCCAACCTCCAGGTCCTGCTGCGCCGCCGCCCCGTCGGCGCGCCCACGCCCGAGGATTTCGAGATCGTCGAGACGCCGGTGCCGGAGCCCGCCGAGGGCCAGGTGCTGGTGCGCGCGCGCTACCTCTCGCTCGATCCCTACATGCGCGGGCGGATGTCCGACGCGCCCTCCTACGCCAAGCCGGTCGAGCTCGGCGCGGTGATGGAGGGACGCACGGCGGGCGAGGTCGTCGCCTCGCGCGATCCGCGCTTCCGGCCCGGCGACCTGGTGGCCGGCGGCTATGGCTGGCAGCGCTTCTCCGCGGTCAGCGGGGACCGGCTGATCAAGGTGGACGAGGCGGAGGCGCCGCTCTCCGCCTGGCTCGGCGTGCTCGGCATGCCGGGGCTGACCGCCTGGGTCGGGCTCGAGGACATCGGCCAGCCGAAGGCGGGCGAGACGGTGGTGGTGAGCGCGGCCTCCGGCGCGGTCGGCCAGGTGGCCGGGCAGATCGCGAAGATCCGCGGCTGCAAGGTGATCGGCATCGCCGGCGGTCCGGCCAAGTGCGATTTCGTGGTGCGGGAGCTTGGCTTCGATGCCTGCCTCGACCATCGCGGCGACCTCAACAGGCAGCTCGACGCGGCCTGCCCGGAGGGGATCGACGTCTATTGGGAGAATGTGGGCGGCCCGGTGCAGGCGGCGGTGTTCCCGCGGCTGCGCGACTTCGGCCGGATGGTGATGTGCGGGATGATCGCGCAGTACAACGAGGCGCCGGGCTCTGACGCGGCGGGCGCGCCGCCGGGACCGAATCTCGGGCCGGTGGTGCGCAAGCGCCTGCGCATCCAGGGCTTCATCGTCAGCGACACGGGCTGGCCGCGCTACCCGCAATTCCGCGCGCAGATGGTCGGCTGGATGAAGGACGGCCGCATCAAGTGGCGCGAGGATGTGGTGGAAGGGCTGCGCAACGCACCGGAGGCGTTCATCGGGCTGCTGCAGGGGAAGAATTTCGGCAAGCTGGTGGTGAAGGTGGACTGACGTGACCGCCGCCTCCCGAGGGACGGCGGAGGCGGAGGACGCCGCGCTCGCCGCGGCGCTGGCGGGCCATCGCGTGCTGCTCGCCTTTGGGTTGCTGGGCGAGGTGGTGGCGGCGCTGCGGCCGATCGGGCTCGACTACATGGGAGAGCAGGCCGACTGGCTGCGCGGCGGCCTCGGCCTGCCGGCGGTCTCGGTAGTGCGGCTGCCGACGGCGGCGGCGGTGGCGGACAACGCCGTCGTCCTGCGCGAGGCGCTGCTCAGCGACCCACGGCCCGCGGTGCTGGTGGGGCACAGCAAGGGCGGGCTGGACGCCCTGGCAGCCCTGCTCGATCCGGAGGCCGCGGCGCGCTGCCGCGGCTTCCTGGCCCTGCAATCGCCCTTCTTCGGCTCCCCGGTGGCGGACGCGGTATGCGGCGTGCGGCCCGTGCAGCGGGCGGCGGACCGGGCGCTGCGCCTGCTGCGCCTCGGCTCCGGCCAGGGGGTGCGGGACCTGACCACGGCGGCCCGCACGGCCTGGATGCGGGAGCACGCGGCGGCGGTGGCGGCGCTCGCCGGGCGCCTGCCCCTGCTCTGCGCCGCCACCGTGGTGGACGCGGCTGCGCGCGGCCCGGACCGACTCTACCTGCCGCTGGCGCGCTGGATGGAACGCCAGGGCGCCGGGCCGAGCGACGGGCTCGTGCCCCTCGCCTCAGCCCTGCTCCCTGGCGTGCCGTCGGTGGTGCTGCGGGGCGGGCACCGCGCCCTGGTCGGCCGGGCGCCGGGGCGCGACCCGGTGGCCATATTGCGCCGGCTGCTGCGGCAGCTCCTGGCCTCCGCGGAGGCGGCGACCGCTACGCCTCGGCCGCCTCCACCATCACCAGCTCCGCATCCTCCCGCGCGGTGATCACGATCTCCGCCTCGTCGCGGATCGCGATGCCGTCGCGGGCGCCGGCGGCGACACCGTTCACCTCCACCGCGCCGGTCGCCGGCACGAGATAGGCGACGCGGCCCGGCGCGAGGGGCTGGCGCAGGGTCTGGCCGGCCCTGAGCGTCGCCGCCATCACCGCCGCATCGGCGTTGATCGGCAGCGCGTTGCCGGTGTCGGCGTCCTGCGGGCGACCGCTGGCCAGCACCTCGAACCGCGCCTCGCGGCCGGCTTTCGGGAAGCGCTTCGTGCCCCAGGCCGGCCGAGCGCCGCGGTGGTCGGGCAGGATCCAGATCTGGAAGAGCTTCGTCACGCCGGGCTCGTGGTTGTACTCGCTGTGCACGACGCCGGTCCCGGCCGACATGATCTGCACGTCGCCGGCCTCGGTGCGGCCCTCGTTGCCCATGTTGTCGCGGTGCGTGATGGCGCCCTCGCGGATATAGGTGACGATCTCCATGTCCCGGTGCCCGTGCGGGGCGAAGCCGTTGCCGGGCTTGATCTCGTCGTCGTTCCAGACGCGCAGGCGGCCCCAGCCCATGCGGGCCGGATCGTGGTAGTCGGCGAAGGAGAAGTGATGGCGGGCCTTGAGCCAGCCATGGTCGCGGCCGCCGAGGGTGGCGAAGGGTCGGATCTCGATCATGGTTCGCGCTCCCGGGCGCATCCTGCCGCGGCCGGTCCGCGGCGCACGCCTTCGTGGAGGCAGATGGGGCGGGGCGGCGGATCCCGCCAACCCGCTCCGGCAATGGTGGCGATCAGCGCCGATAATCAATCGCGCCCCAGCCGGCCCGGCGGAGGCGGCCGCCACGGCCGGACGGCGCCCTCGCGGGACGGGTCAGGCGGGGCGGCGGCTCAGCGGCACATCTGCACGGGCAGGTCCGCGTTCTCCAGCACGTGCCGCGTCACGCCGCCGAGGATGAGCTGACGCAGCCGCGAGTGGCTGTAGGCGCCCATCACCAGCAGGTCGGCGCCGAAGTCGCGCGCCGCGCCCAGCAGCCCGGCGCCCACCTCGCGCGTCTGCGGCTTGAACGGCACCGCCTCGGCCTCGATCTCGTGCCAGCGCAGATAGGCCTGGAGGCCCTCCGCGCTGGGGCCACGGCGCTGGTACTCATCGGCATAGAGGATGCGCACCCGCTCGGCGCGGTGCAGCCAGGGCAGCGCCGCTGCCACCGCCGCCGCGCTCTCCGCCGTGCCGTTCCACGCGATGCAGACCCGCGTGCCGATCCGCTCCGGCGCCTCGCGCGGGGCGATCAGCACCGGGCGGCCAGAGTCGAACAGCACCGCGTGCAGCGCGTCGGAGGAGGAGACGTCCTCGTCCGCCTCCGGATGCGGTACCACGGCGAGGTCGTAGAGGCGCGACTGCTGTGCCACGACGTCCTCCTCCCGCCCCGCGATGGAGGCGAAGGAGAGGGTCGGTCCCTCCTGCTTCAGCGCGGCCTCCGCGCTCTCGGCCACCGTGACGTCGCCATGGGTGTGGGCGAAGCGCTCGAACAGCGTGCGCACACGCGCGGCGCGCTCGCCGCTCTCGCGCTCGGTCGCGGCCATCATCTCCTCGATCATGGCGCCGGAAAGGCCCTCCCCGGCGAGCGGGGCGACGTCGCGCGCATCCACGCGCACATGCAGGCAGTGCAGATGGGCGTTCCAGATCCGAGCCACGATCAGCGCGGTGGTGAGGGCCGCCTCGCCGGCGGCGGTGCTGGTGAGCGGCAGCAACAGGCGGCGATAGGCCATGGCCGCGTCTCCTTCGATTGGTCTTCGTCTCCCGGGCGGGACCCTAGCACGGCACCCCGGGCGGGGGCGAAATCAATGCACGCGCAGCACGTCGCGCGCCAGCGGAACCGGATCGCCGGAGGCGTCCAACCGATGCCAGGCGATGGGGCCGGGATCGGTCCGCGCCGCGCGCTCGAGCACCGCCACCGTGGCGTCGGAGGCGTCGTGGTGCCGCGCGCCGATCCGCCGGCGCAGGAGGTCGAGCGGCGCCTCCAGCCAGAGACCGTCGAAGCGGACGCCGGCGGCGCGCGCCGCGGCCTCGATTCCCGCCCGGTTGGCGGGATCGAGGAAGACCGCATCGGCGATCGCCGCATGGCCGGCGCGGGCGGCCGCCTCGGCGGCGGCGAAGAGCTCGGCATGCACCGCCTCGCTCACGGGCTCGGCATAGGCTTCGGGCGGCAGGCGCTGCTCCGGCGCCACGCCGAAGCGGCGCTTGCGGATCTCGTCCGTGCGCAAGATCACGGCGCCCGGCGCCGGGCCGAGCGCGGGGGCGAGGGCACGGGCGAGCCGACTCTTGCCCGTGCCCTGCAGCCCGCCGATGGCGACAACCCGGGCCTCCGCCGGCCGGAGGAAGCCCTCGGCGGCAGCGAGGTAGGACGCAGCCTCGCCCCCGCGAGCCGCCTCGACATGGGCGCGGATCATCGCGCGCAGCGAGAGCCAGAGCGGCAGCGGGACGAGCAGGCCGTAATCGCCGGTGCGCGCGAGCACCCGGTTCAGCACCCGGTTCGCCGCCGCGCGCCCGCCGAGCCCGCGGCGCCATTCCTCTTCCAGCGCCGGCCCCGCCACGGCCCGCGCCTCCAGGTCCATCAGAAGGAAGGCGAGGTCGTAGCCGACATCGATGCGCGCCAGGGCCTCGTCGAATTCCAGGGCATCGAAGGGCGTCGGCTTGCCGTCCCAGAGACAGAGATTGCCGAGATGCAGGTCGCCATGGCAGCGGCGTACCCGCCCCTCTGCCGCCCGCGCCGCGAGCACCGGGGCGAGGCGTTGCAGCGCGGCGCCGGCCGCGGCCGACCACGCCTCGACGCGCACCGCGGGCAGGCCGGCGGCCAGCGCGGCGGCGCGGTTGCCCTCGATCACGCTCCGCATCGCCGCGGGGGCGTCAATCTCGGCGACCCGCTCCGCCGCCTCCTGCATCGCCACGACCGCATCGGCGAGGCCGTCGAGCAGCGCCGGCGTCAGGCCGCCGCGCGCGGCGATGCGGTCGAGGAAGGCGTCGTCCGGGATGCGCGCCATGCGCAGAACCCATTCCATCGCCTCGCCCGGCTCGCCGCCGAGGCGCAGCGCCCCGTCGGGGCCGCGGGTGACCGGCAGGACCTCGCGGTAGATCCCCGGCGCGGCGAAGCGGCGGTTCAGCTCCAGCTCGCGCTGGCAGAAATGCTCGCGCGCGGCGAGGGTGGTGAAGTCGAGGAAGCCGAGGCCGACCGCCTTCTTGAGCTTGAACGCCTCCTCCT
>JADGHI010000310.1 GCA_019689515.1 Acetobacteraceae bacterium
CGTGGGGGGCGGGCGGCGGCGGGCCCCGCGGCCGGGGGGGGCCCCGCGGGCCCCCCCCCGCGGCTGGCGCTGGCGCTGCTGCTCTACACCGGGCAGCGTCGCTCCGACGTGATCCGCATGGGGCCACAGCATCTGCGCAACGGGCGGATCGAGGTGCGGCAGTTGAAGACGGATGCCCGGCTCGCGATCCCGGTCCATCCGGCCCTGGCCGAGGTGCTGGCGGCCAGCCGCTCCGGGCACATGGCCTTCCTCGTGACCGCGCTCGGCAAGCCGTTCGCGTCCGGGAATGCCTTCTACAACTGGTTTGCCGACTGCGCCCGTGCGGCCGGCATCGCCAAGGGTCTCTCGCCGCATGGGCTTCGGAAGGCCGCCGCCCGGCGCCTCGCCGAGGCGGGATGCACGCCGCATGAGATCGCGGCGGTCACAGGGCACCAAACGCTGAAGGAGGTGGAACGGTACACGAAGGCTGCCGACCAGGCGCGGCTGGCGACCGCCGCGATCGCGCGGATCGGGAGGACTCGCCCGCCCGAACAGTGAACAGGGCTGGCAAACCGGTGGCAGCCGGTTTGCCAGTTAGTCACCTAAACCTTTGAAAGGGTTAGCTATGTCGAAGTCCGTGGTGGAGCCAAGGGGAGTCGAACCCCTGACCTCGTGAATGCCATTCACGCGCTCTCCCAACTGAGCTATGGCCCCCCGGGATGCGGCGGGCGATATAGCGCTCGGACCGGACCCCGGCAAGGCCCTCCCTCGGGACACAGCCGGGCACGGCGCCTCCCGCCCTTCCCTCGCCCGCGCCCCGCGACTAGCTTGCGGCCAGGCGAGAACCAGAAGGCGGAGGTCGCGCCGATGAAGAAGGTCTATCCGGACGCCAAGGCCGCACTCGCCGGCCTGCTGCGCGACGGGATGACGATCATGTCCGGCGGCTTCGGTCTGTGCGGCATCCCCTCGCTGCTGATCGAGGCGATCCGCGAGAGTGGGGTGAAGAACCTCACCGTCGTCTCGAACAATGCCGGCATCGACGGCGCCGGCCTCGGCGTGCTGCTCGAGACGCGCCAGATCCGAAAGATGATCTCCTCCTATGTCGGGGAGAACGCGGAATTCGCCCGCCAATACCTCGCCGGCGAGTTGGAGATCGAGTTCAACCCGCAGGGCACGCTCGCCGAGCGCATCCGCGCCGGCGGCGCCGGCATCCCTGCCTTCTTCACCAAGACCGGCGTCGGCACCGCGGTCGCCGAGGGCAAGGAGACGCGCGAGTTCGACGGCGAAACCTATGTGATGGAGCGCGGCCTGTTCGCCGACCTCGCCATCGTCCACGCCTACATGGGCGACACGGAGGGCAACCTCCGCTACCGGAAGACGGCGCGGAACTTCAACCCGATCATGGCGACCGCCGCCCGGGTCACCGTTGCGCAGGTCGAGCATCTGGTGCGGCCGGGCGAGATCGACCCGGACTGCATCCACACGCCCGGCGTCTTCGTGAAGCGCATCATCCAGTGCCCGCCGGACTACGAAAAGCGCATCGAGCAGCGCACCGTGCGCAAGCGCGAGCCGGCCGCGGCCACTGGCGAGGAGGTGTGAGCCATGCCCTGGACCCGCGACCAGATGGCCGCCCGCGCGGCGCGCGAGCTGCAGGACGGCTTCTACGTCAATCTCGGCATCGGCATCCCGACGCTGGTGGCCAACCACGTCCCGCCCGGCATCAACGTGCAGCTGCAGAGCGAGAATGGCATGCTCGGCCTCGGCCCCTTCCCCTATGAGGGGGAGGAGGACCCGGACCTGATCAATGCCGGGAAGCAGACCATCACCGAGCTCCCGACCAGCTCCTACTTCGACTCCGCGCAGTCCTTCGGGATGATCCGCGGCGGCCACATCGACCTCTCCATCCTTGGCGCGCTCCAGGTCGCGCAGAACGGCGACCTCGCCAACTGGATGATCCCCGGGAAGATGGTGAAGGGGATGGGCGGGGCGATGGACCTCGTCGCCGGCGTGAAGCGGGTGGTGGTGCTGATGGAGCACACCGCAGGCGGCAAGCCGAAGCTGCTGAAGCGCTGCACCCTGCCGCTCACCGGCGCGCGGGTGGTGGATCTGGTGATCACCGACCTCGCGGTGTTCGAGATCGCGCGCAAGGGGCCGGAGCGCATGCGGCTGATCGAGCTCGCCCCCGGCGTGACGGAGGCCGAGGTGCGGGAGAAGACCGAGGCGGAATACGAGGTCGCGCTCGCCCGGGCGGCGTAGCCGACCCGCGGCGCGGCGCCGGCTACGGCCTCGCACCTGTCCCCCCGGCACGCAGGGGGACAGGCGGGCGCCTTCAGCGGGCCGCCTTGGCCAGCGAGAGGCGCCAGGTGCAGTCGCCGCTCCGGGCCTGCCCGGTGAAGCGGTTGCGCGCGAACCGGCCGTCGCCGTTCGCATGCGCCGAGGACAGCGCGAGCGTGCCGTCCTCCGCGACCGTCCCCTCGAGCGGCGGCGTCGTGCGTCCGCTGCCGGCCGTGAGGGAAGCGTGGCCGTCGCGGACCGTCATCGTCGCGCGCAGCGTCCGCGCCGTGCACTGCGCCGAGGCGCGCGAGGTGCGCGTCGCCGTGCCGGAATAGCGCCCGTCGTAGCGCGTCACCGGCGGCGGTGGCGGCGGGGCCGGCTCCGCCGCGGGCGCCGCGGTGGCCGGCGGAGGTGCGGACGGCTGCGCGCAGGCGGCAAGCGCCGCGCAGGCGGCAGCGACGGCAAGCACAAGCTGCGGTCTGGGCATCGTGGTGGTGATCCCTGTTCGCATCGCCGTCCGCCCGTCCGCCCATGGGCGGACGGGGATGGGCACCGCGGCTCGGGCCCAATGCAGACGGCACAACGAACCTATGAACTCGGTGCGGCTCCGCAAGGGTGCGCCGCACCGGCGCGCCGGCGGGCTCGTCCGCCGCCGGACGTATCAGTCGGGGCGGATTCCGGCGGTGCGGATCACCCGCTCCCACTTCGCCAGCTCGGTCTCCATGATGCGCTTGAACTCCGCCGGCCCGGCGTCGCGCGGGTCGAGGCCGGCAGCGATGATCCGCTCGCGCACCGCCGGGGTCGCCAGCGCGGCGGCGATGTCACGGTGCAGCTTGGCGAGGATCGGCTCCGGCAGCCCGGCGGGGCCGACGAAGCCATACCAGGCGCCGACCTCGAAGCCGGGGTGGCCCAGCTCGGCGACGGTCGGCAGATCCAGCAGCTCGCGCCAGCGCTCGAGGCTGGTGACCGCAAGGCCGCGCAGCTTGCCGGCGCGGATCTGCTGCGTCCCGACCGTCGAGTTGAGGAAGGAGCACTGCACCTGCCCCGACAGCAGCGCCGTCATCGAGGGCGCCGAGCCGTTGTAGGGCACGTGCGTGAAGGTGAACCCCACCTCGACGCCGAGCAGCGCCGCGGCGAGGTGCGAGGCGTTGCCGACGCCGGCCGACCCGACCGTGACGCCGCCCGGCTGGCGCTTCGCCAGGTCGAGGAACTCGGCGAAGCTGTTCACCGGTACCGACGGGTGCACGACCAGGATCATCGGGTGGTAGGCGGCCTGGATGATCGGCGTGAAGTCGCGCACTGGATGGTAAGGCAGCCGCGGCATCAGCGGCGGGTTCATCACATGCGCCGAGGCCGCGAGCAGCAGCGTGTGCCCATCCGCCGCAGCGCGGGCGACATGCTCGGCGCCGATGGAGGCGCCGGCGCCGGGGCGGTTCTCCACCACCACCGGCTGGCGCCATGCCTCGAACAGCCGCTCGGCGACGGCGCGGGCGATGATGTCGGTCGGCCCGCCCGCCGCGTAGGGCACGACGATGCGCACCGCGCGGTCGGGGAAGCTCGCCTGGGGGCGCGCGAGCCGCGGCGCGGCCAGGCCGGCAGCGATCCCGAGGGCAGCAAGCAGGTCGCGGCGGCGATGGCTGTGTTCTGTGCCCGGCGACTGCGTCATGGTGAGGTTCCTCCCTATCCGGACCGCGACTATTGCACGCTCCGGCACGGCACGACGAGGGCGGGGCACGGGCCAAGCCGGACCGCGGCGTGGCAGGCGGGGCGAGGCGATCCGAACATCCTCCGCTGGCATTGCCATCCCGGTTCGTTGCTGCGGAACCGCGCCGCGCCGCAGGCTTGGCCGAGCCCCGCGCGCTGACCATCTTGAGGCGGCAGCGGGCGCATGCGTCCAGTGGCGAGGAGGGACGCACCATCAACCCGTCCGCCACGGGCGCATGCGGGGCACATCGCTCGGCGCCCGCGGACCTGGCCGGTCCCGCGGACGCCGCGCAGCAGGATCGCAAGGCAATGGGCCGGGCCAGTGCCTCGGGCGCGGCCCGGCGGAGCAAGCGGCATGACGGGCAGGATCGCCCCCTTCGGGATCACCATCTGCGGTATCGAGGAATTGACCGAGCATTGCGTGGCGGGCGTGAGCCACGTGCTCTCCATCCTCGATCCGGCCTGGCCGGTGCCGGAGGCGTTCGGGGGGCTCGGCGAGCACCGAAGGCTGGAGCTGCGCTTCCACGACGTGATCGAGGACATGCCCGGCCTGGCTCCCCCGCGCCCGGAGCATGTGGCCGAGCTCCTCGCCTTCGGCCGTGATCTCCTCGGCGAACTACACCCGGCCGGCGGTCACCTTCTGGTCCACTGCCACGCGGGAGTGTCCCGCTCCACCGCGGCCACAGCTCTCATCCTCGCCCAGGCGCTGCCCGACCTCCCGGCCGGGCAGATCCTGGGGGAGGTGCTGCGGATCCGGCCGCGGGCCTGGCCCAATCTGCGGATCATCGAGCTCGGTGACGCCATGCTCGGCCGGGGCGGGGAGCTGATCGCAGCGGCGGCCGGGATCTACCGCCGGCAGCTCGCGATCTGGCCCGATCTCGCGGAGCAGATGTCGCTGGGCGGCCGGGGCCGGGAGGTCGTCATCGCCGGCGGGGCGTGGCAGGAGGCGATGGCGGCAGGCTCCCGATCCGCCGCCGCATCGCCGCCGTCGGTCGGCCGCGAGGAACGTTGAACGTGCGAGGTCGCCGGCCAAACCCCCGGCGGCCCGGAAGCGTCGGAGCGATCCATGCCGGGTCCGGACGACGAACTGGACGAGCTGCGCGGCGAGATCGTCGCCCTCGAGACCGCCCTCGCCGCCGCCTTCGGCGAGATCGCGGCGCTGCGGGCCGCGATCGAGGGCAGTGGGGTGGAGGCCGCGCAGCGCGCAATGGAGGACATGGCGGCGCAGCTCGAGGGCGCGCTCCTGCGCGGCGTCCTCGGCGCGGAG
>JADGHI010000311.1 GCA_019689515.1 Acetobacteraceae bacterium
AAGCGACACGCTTCGATCCGTTCGGCTAGGGGCAGCGGGCACAGGGGACAACAGGGGGACAGCAACATGGCGGAAGTGATCGTCGTCACTTCGGGCAAGGGGGGCGTCGGCAAGACCACCACGAGCGCCGCCTTCGGAACCGGCCTCGCTCAGCGCGGCAAGCGCACGGTGCTCATCGACTTCGATGTCGGCCTCCGGAACCTCGACCTCATCATGGGCCTCGAACGCCGCGTGGTGTTCGACATCGTCAACGTCATCCAGGGCGAGGCGAAGCTCAACCAGGCGCTGATCCGCGACAAGCGCGTTGACACGCTGGCCATCCTCCCGGCGAGCCAGACCCGCGACAAGGACGCGCTCACCAAGGAAGGCGTGCAGCAGATCATCGAGGAGCTGTCGCGGGAGTTCGACTACATCATCTGCGACAGCCCGGCCGGCATCGAGAAGGGCGCCATGCTCGCCCTCTACTTCGCCGACCAGGCGATCATCGTGACCAATCCCGAAGTCTCCAGCGTCCGCGATTCGGACCGCATCCTCGGCGTGCTGCAATCGCGCTCGCGGCGGGCGGAGGAGAAGCGTGAGCGGGTGAAGGAGCACCTCCTGGTCACGCGCTACGACCCGGCGCGTGTCGAGCGCGGCGAGATGCTCAAGCTCGAGGACGTGCAGGAGATCCTCGCGATCCCGCTGCTCGGCGTGGTCCCGGAGAGCGAGAGCGTGCTGCGCGCCTCCAACACCGGCACGCCGGTGATCCTCGACAACGAGAGCAACGCCGGCCAGGCCTACAAGGATGCGGTGGGCCGCTTCCTCGGCGAGGACGTGCCGCACCGCTTCCTTGAGCCCGAGCGCAAGGGACTGTTGCGGCGTCTGTTCGGTGGGAGGGCTGCCTGATGCGCTGGCTCGACCTGTTCCGCGCGCGCAAGCCGGCGCAGGCGAGCGCGTCGGCGGCGAAGGAGCGCCTGCAGATCGTGCTCGCGCACGAACGCATCGGCCGCACGCGCGAGGACTTCCTGCCGAAGCTCCAGCAGGAGCTGGTGGCGGTCGTCGCGCGCTACGTCGCGATCGACCCGAACAAGGTGGCGGTGAACCTAGATCGCGGCGGCGACATGTCCACGCTCGAGATCGAGATCGAGCTGCCCGGCCCGCAGGCGGCGCGGCTGCAGGCGGCGGCCTCGCGCTAGGCCGCCGCTGTCCCGACCGCCGGCCCGCCAGCCTTAGGCTGCGGGTGTTTCGGCCAGCGCCGCCTCCACCAGGGCGGTGTCGCTGCACGCTTCGAAGCCCGGCGCGCGGCGGATGGCGCCGGCCGAGAGCATCGCTGCTTGCAGTCGCTCGAACGCCTCGCGCGGGTAGCGCGGATCGGTCGACCAGATGCCGAGCGCCTTGTAGCGCGCGATGCAGCGCGCCAGCCGCGCGGATGGCAGAGCCGGGAAGAATCCCGCGACGGTGGAGGCGATCTCCTCCGCCCCGGCCTGGGCGAGCCAGCGCTGGGTCGCGGCCATGCCGCGGATCATCGCGGCGAAGGCAGTGCGGCGCTCGGCGATGCGGGCGGCCGTCGCGACGAAGGTGGTGTAGGCGGTCGGGCCGCGCGACGCGGCCGTGTGCCAGACATGGCCGGTGCCCGCCTCCTCCAATTCGCTGACGAAGGGCTCGAAGATCTGCGCGACATCGAGCCGGCCTGCCGCCACGGCGGCGGCGTTCTCCGCCATGCTCCGGTCGGTCACGCGGCGCACCGCGTTCGGATCGAGGCCGGCGCGGCGGATGTCCTCCTGCAGGGTCCACCAGGGCGTCGGCACCTCGCTCACCGTGCCGAGGGTCATGCGGGCGAGATCGGTCAGCCGGAAGTCGGGATTCGGTGTCCGCCCGACGAGGAAGAACGGGTCGCCCATGACCACTGCGCCGAAATTGCGCAGCGGGCAGGCCGGATCGCGGTCATGGGCCAGCAGGACGCGCATCGGCCCGCCCCAGGCGAGGTCCGCCGCGCCGGACTGCGCCGCCTCCGACGCGCGGTGCGGGGCCGTGCCGTCCAGCAGCCGCACCTCCACCCCCTCCGCCGCATAGGCGCCGCGGGCGAGCGCCGCGTAGAAGGGCGTGTAGAAGACGGCCCGGAAGGGCTCCTGCAGGGTAACGGTCTCCATCCTGGTGCTCCTTGAGGGCTGTCAGGGCCGCGACGATGGCGTAACTTGCCCCTGGACGCCAATTTCGCCGGGAGAATTCGACGTGGTCCTCCGCCGCCGCCATTGGCTTCTCGCTTCGGTCGCCGCCGCCACCGGCGGGTCGCTCGCGCGCGCCGTGCGAGCGCAGGGGAGCTACCCGAACCGGCCCATCCGCATGATCATCCCGGTCGGCGTCGGCGGCGTGACCGACGTGGTGGGCCGCATCTACGCCGAACACATGCAGGGCACGCTCGGCCGCCCGGTGGTGGTGGAGAACATTCCCGGCGCCGGGAGCCGCGTCGGCGCCGCCGCGTTCCTCCGCGCCCCGGCGGATGGCTACACCTTCATGATCGGCACCAACAACCATCCGGTCATGCGCGCCATCGACCCGAATTTCCCGCACGACCCGGTGACGGATTTCATCCCCTTTGCGCTGGTCGGGCGCCAGCCCTTCGTGCTCGCCGTGCATCCGGACGTCCCCGCGCGCGACGTGCCCTCGCTGCTCGCCTGGCTGCGCGAGAAGGGCGAGGCGGCGAATTTCGGCGCGACCAATCCAGGCGCGACCAACCACCTCGCAGGCGAATTGTTCCGCAAGCTCACGAGGGTCACCTACACCATCGTGCCCTACCGCACCGCGGCGAATGCGGTGCAGGACCTGGTCGCGGGCCGGGTGCAGGTCACCATCGACAGCCCGACCATGCTTGCGCCGCTGATGCAGGACCAGCGGGTGAGGGGCCTCGCGGTGAGTTCCGCCAAGCCGTCGGACCTCGTTCCCGGCCTGCCGAGCATCCAGGATACCGGCGTCGCCGGCTACGAGGTCACCGCCTGGCAGGTGCTGTTCGCCAAGCCCGGCACGCCGCCGGAGATCGTCACGGTGCTGGAGGACGCGGCGCGCCGTGCCGTCGCCGACCCCGCGCTGCGCCAGCGTCTGGCGAATGTGGGGGTGGAGGTCTGGCCCGACTCCTCGGCCGCCGCGGCCGCGGCACATGTCCGCGCCGAGGTGGAACGCTGGGCGCCGCTTGTCGCCGAAATGAACCTGAGGCCCACCTGATGCACCCGATGCTCCGCGCTCATCGTCCGCTCATCATGGGCCGCAGAGGCGCCGTGGCGAGCAACCATCCGGTCGCCACCCAGGCGGGCCTGGACGTGCTGAAGGCCGGCGGCAATGCGGTGGATGCGACCGTCGCCGTGGCGCTGACGCTCGGCGTGGTGGAGCCGCACATGTCCGGCCTCGGCGGCGATGCGTTCTACCATGTGTGGGACGCGCGACGCGGCGAGGGCGTGGTGTTCAACGGGACCGGCCCCGCACCCCGCGCGGCGACCCTGGAGCGGTACCGGGAGGCCGGCGGCATCCCCAATCGTGGGCCGCTCAGCGTCTCCGTTCCGGGCTGCGTCGCGGGCCTCGGCGCGATGCACGCCGCCTTCGGCTCGCGCCCCTGGGCCTCGCTGTTCGGTGCGGCCATCGAGGCGGCACGCGACGGCTTCGCCGCCACCCATGCCTACCGCCACTTCGCCGGCGAGAACCGCCAGCACCTGCTGCCCGATCCGGACAGCCGCGCCGCCTTCCTCGAGCACGGCGAGCCGCCGCCGCTCGGCGCGCTAATCCGCCAGCCGGCGCTCGCCGCCACGCTGGAGGCGCTGGCCGAGGGCGGGCCCGATGCCTTCTACCGCGGCTCCCTCGCCGCGCGCCTCGTTGCCGGCATGGCGGCGCGCGGCGTGCTCATCGGTGCGGAGGACCTCGCGGACATGGAGGCCGAGCGCCAGGCGCCGATCGCCGTGCCCTATCGCGGCTACATGGTCGCGCAGACCCCGCCGAACTCCACCGGCTTCACCCTGCTCCAGATGCTGCGGATCGTCGCGCGCTACGACCTCGCCGCCCTGGGCTGGAACTCGCCGGCGCTAATCCATCTGCTGGTGGAGGCGAAGAAGCGCGCCTTCCTCGACCGCGAGGCGCATGGCGCCGACCCCCGCGGGCGGGACATCCCGATCGACCGCCTACTGTCGGAGGAGCACGCCGCAGCCCACGCCGCCGCGATCGATCCCCGCCGCGCCGCGCGGCTGCCGGTGCGGCCGGAGGCTGCTGGCGGCGACACCACCTATTTCTGCGTCGTGGACGCCGCCGGCAATTGCGTCTCGGCGATCCAGAGCCTGAACTCCGCCTTCGGCTCGGGTGTCATAGCCGGCGAGACGGGCGTGCTGCTCAACAACCGCATGGCCTATTGGCATCTGGATCCGCCGGGCCACGCCAACGCGCTGCAGCCCGGCCGGCGCGTGCGCCACACCATGAACGCGCCGATGGTGCTGAAGGATGGCCGGCCCTGGTGCGTGCTCGGCACGCCGGGCGCGGACCACCAGGTGCAGGTCAACCTCCAGGCGATCGTCGCGATGGTGGATTTCGGCCTCGACCCGCAGCAGGCGTTGGAGGCGCCGCGCTGGACCAGCAGCCAGCCCGGCCAGGAGGCCAACTGGCCGCATGGTGGCGAGGATCTCCTGACCCTCGAGGCCGGATTCGGCGCGGACACCGTCGCGGCGCTCGAGGCGCTCGGCCATCGCGTGAAGGTTGTGCCCGACCTCGAAGGCCCGTGCAGCCTGGAGGCGATCCGCCTCCTGGACAACGGCGTCCGCATGGCGGCCTCCGACCCGCGACGGGACGGCTGGGCGGGGGCGTTCTGATGCGCCCCGCCGCTGCAGCTTCACAGTTGCAGCGCGCGGCTCCGCCCGCCTAGGCTCTCCGTCGCCATGGGCCGCTTCCTCCTCCGCCGCCTCCTGGTCGCGCTCCTCGTCGCGGCGACGGTGATGACGGTGAGCTTCCTGCTCACCCGGCTGTCGGGCGACCTCGCGATCTCGATCGCCGGCCCGAATGCGACCCAGCAGGATGTCGAGCTGGTCCGCCATGCCTACGGCCTCGATCGGCCTCTTTGGATACAGTATTTCGATTGGGTGGGGCGGGCGCTGAGGGGCGATTTCGGCGAGAGTTACTTCTTCAAGGACCGCGTCTCCAACCTCATCGCCCAGCGCCTGCCGATCACCATGAGCCTCGGCCTGGTCGGCCTCGGCATCGCCCTCGTCATCGC
>JADGHI010000312.1 GCA_019689515.1 Acetobacteraceae bacterium
CGGCAGCGTCAGATGTGTATAAGAGTCATTCATCGCCCCCGTCGCGAAGAGCAGCGTGTAGCCATCCGGCGTAGCGCGGGCCGCGGCCTCGGTCCCCACCAGCGTGCCGCCGCCGGGCCGGTTCTCGACGACGACGGAGGCGCCGCCGAGCCGCTCCGAAAGCTTCGCCGCGACCAGGCGCGCCGTGATGTCGGTCGAGCCGCCCGCGGCATAGGCGACGATGATGCGCACGGGCCGCGATGGCCAGGACGCCGTCTGGGCGCGTGCGCTGCGCCCAGCCAAGGCGAGGCCAGCGCTCGCCGCGGCCAGGCCGCGGCGAGTGATGCAACGTGACATTAGGGGTCGTTTCCTCCCGTTTTCAGCTTTAGCTGTTGCCCAGCAGCGCCGCCCGGAACCGCTCGCGACAGGAGGCCGGATCGAGGTTGCGCTTGTAGGCCGGCGGCTCGGTCGGCGCGACGCGCAGCAGCACGAAGCAGGTGCCGTTGCCCTGGCGGATGAAGCGCGAGCCCTCCTCCAGCTCCGACGCGTCGGCGATCGTGCGCGTGGCCTTGATGCCGGCCCCCGCGGCGATGCGCTCCAGGTCCACGCCGCGTGCAGTGTGGCTCTGCTGCCAACCCGTCTCGCCGTAATGGCCATTGTCCACGCAGACGATCGCGAGGTTGGGCGGATTCATCACCGCGATCGTCGCCAGCGCGCCGAGATTCATCAGCAGCTCGCCGTCGCCGGTCAGCACCAGCACGCGCTTGTCCGGCCGCGCCAGCGCCAGGCCGAGGCCCATGCTGCAGGCCGCGCCCATCACGCCGCCGAGGAGATAGGCGCTCGGCCCGTCCCCGGTGAGCTGCGCGAGGTCCCGCGCGCTGCCCGCCAGGCCGCCGACGAACAGGAAGTCCTCATGCCGGCCGATCAGCTTCGGCACTGCCTCGCGCCGGTCGAGCACATAGCCCGGGGCGGCGACCGCGGCCGCACGACGCGCGGCGGCTTCCGTCTTGTCCATGCTGTCCTCTCCCGCCTCAGAACGCCTTCGCGCCGATCAGCTTCTGCGTCAGCAGCACGGCAACCGCCTGGCCGCTCTTGAACACCATGGTCAGCGCCGCGGAAACGGTGGGGACCACCTCCTCCGGCCGCTCGACGCGCAGGCAGATCACGCCCATCGCCTCCAGCACCGGCTCCACCGCCTGGCCCATCGGGAACTGCCAGGGATTCCCCTCGCCGAAATCGCCGCGCATCGAGATGAGGGTGAGGAACGGGAACCTCCCGCCCTTCACCAGCGAGAGGAAGTTGATGCAGTTGCCCACGCCGGAGCTCTGCATCAGCAGCACGCCCCGCGCGCCGCCGAGATCGGCGCCGGCGACCAGCGCGACGCCCTCCTCCTCGGTCGTGAGGGGGATCGAATGCACCTCCGGGTCCGCGAGCGACTTGTCGATCAGCACGCGGTGGCCGGCGTCCGGCACATAGGCAAATTGCGTCACGCCGTTCTGGCGGAGCAGCGCGTAGAGCTGCTCCGGCCAGTCCGGGGCAGTTGTCGCGGCGGCTTGCATGGTGGTCCCTCGTCCTCGTGTCGCTAGTTCGGCAGGATGACGCCCTTGCCGGTGGTCTGGGTATCGAACAGGCGGTAGGCCTCGTCGGCCTGCTCCAGCTTCCACCGGTGCGTGAACAGTCTGTCCACGTCAATCCCGCGGTCGGCGATGAAGCGTGCGCACTCCGCCTGGCCGACGGTGGAGAAGGTCCAGGAGCCGATGATCGTCACCTGCCGGCGCAGCAGGTCGGGGCTGACCTCCAGCGTGACCGTGTCGCCCTCGCCGACGTAGCAGGCCTTGCCCCAGGTGCGCACGCACTGCACCGCCTGCCGCCGCGCCACCGGCGAGGAGGAGGCGTCGAGCGAGAGATGCGCGCCGAGCCCGTGCGTCAGATCACGGATCGCGCCGACGACGTCGTTCGTCTCCTTCGGGTTGATCACCGCGTCGGCGCCGAACTCCTTCGCCCGCGCCAACCGCTCCGGTGCGACGTCGAGCGCGATCACCCGCGCCCCCATCGCCTTGGCGAGCTGCGTCGCCGAGAGCCCGACCGGCCCCTGCCCGAAGATCGCGATGGTATGGTCGCCCTGCAGCCCGAGCCGGTGCAGCGCCCCCCAGGCCGTCCCCGTGCCGCAGGAGATCGCCGCGCCCGCCTCGAAGGAGAGCTCGTCCGGCAGCGGCACCAGGGTGCGCGCCGGGCATTTCATGTAGTGCGCGTGCGCCCCATGCCCGGTCGCGCCGTACACCTCGTCCACGCCAGAGTCGCAGAGCTGCATCCAGCCCGTCGAGCATTGCGGGCAGACCCCGCAGCCGCGGTAGTGGTGCTGCATCACGCGCTGGCCGATGCGCGCCTGCTTCGGGGAGACGTTCTTCCCCACCGCGACCACCACGCCGCAGGGCTCGTGCCCGCGGATCACCGGGCCCTGGATGCCCTTGGCGAAGCCGAGCGCGGCGGTGCCGCCCCCCGCCGGCGCGCGGTAGTACTTCAGATCGCTGCCGCACATGCCGGAGGCCTTGACCTCCAGCACGACCTCGTCGGGGCCGGGCGTGGGATCGGGGAAGTCCAGCAGCTCCACCCGGCGGTCACCCGGAAAGACGACTCCCTTCATCGGACTTTCCTCCTGCGCGACGTGGCCGGCCCGGCACGCGCGCGAGCCTATTCCGGCGCCATGCGCGCGGCAATCGGGCAACCCCGCACCACCCGCCGACTTGCGGGCACCGGCCTGCGCGGACATGATCCGCGCCGCGCAGCGGGAGGAGGGTTGCATGGCGGAACGATCGGCCGCGGAGGGTACCAGCGGTGGTGACGCTGCCTTGCCGCTCACCGGCCTGCTCGTCATCGAACTCGGGCACAGCGTCGCCGCGCCCTATGCCGGTTTGGTTCTTGCCGAGCTCGGCGCCGAGGTCGTCAAGATCGAGAAACCCGGCAAGGGCGACGATGCGCGCGGCTGGGGGCCGCCCTTCCTCAACGGCGCCTCGGCGGTGTTCCACGCGCTCAACCGCAACAAGCGCTCGGTCGTGGCGGACCTGCGCGATCCGAAGGACATCGCCGCGCTGAAGGCGCTGATCGCGCGCGCCGACGTCGTGATCCAGAACCTGCGGCCGGGCCAGGCGGAGGCGCTCGGCCTCGGGCCGAAGGAGATGATCGCGGCGAACCCGCGCCTGATCTACGCGAGCATCGGGGCCTTCGGCGCCGCGGGTCCGCTCAAGGACCAGCCCGGCTACGACCCGCTGATGCAGGCGATGGGCGGCGTGATGAGCGTCACCGGAGAGCCGGGCAACCGCCCGCCGGTGCGCGTCGGCACCTCGATCATCGACATGGGCGCGGGCGGCTGGGTGGTGACCGGCGTGCTCTCCGCCCTGATCCGCCGTGCGACGACGGGACGCGGCGGCGAGGTCTTCACCTCGCTCTACGAGACCGCCCTACAGTGGATGCTCTACCACATCGCCTCCCACGCGGCGGACGGGAAGGAGCCGGGGCGGCACGGCTCCGGCGCCGCGACCATCGTGCCCTACCAGGCCTTCGAGACGGCGGATGGCTACCTCGTCGTCGGCGCGGGCAACGACAACCTGTTCCGCAAGCTCGCCCCCGTCGTCGGCATGCCGGAGCTCGCGGAGGATCCGCGCTACGTCACCAACGCGGCGCGCGTGGAGAACCGCGCCTCGCTGATCGAGACGCTGTCGGCGGTGTTCCGCACCCGCACGCGCGCCGCCTGGATCGAGGCGCTGCGCGCGGCCGGCGTGCCCTGCGCGCCGGTGCAGGAGGTGAGCGAGCTGGCGGACCACCCGCAGACCCGCGCCCTCGGCATCCTGCGCGGTGAGGGCGATCCGCGGCAGCTCCGCACCGTCGGCCTGCCGCTGCTCTTCGACGGCGCCCGCCCGGCGCGCGAGGCCCCGGCGCCCGCGCATGGCGAGGCGACGGCCGAGTTCCTCCCGCACAAGGCCGCCGCGGCGGCGAAGTAGGACCAGAGAGATGGACGGCACCCCGGACAGCACCGCCATGCCAAGCGTCCCGCTCGGCGAGGACTATCCCGAGATCCGCGCCGCGATCCGCAAGATCTGCGAGGGCTTCCCCGGCTCCTACTGGCGCGAGAAGGAGGAGAAGGAGGCCTACCCCTCCGAGTTCGTCCAGGCGCTGACCGACAGCGGCTACCTCGCGGCGCTGATTCCGGAGGAGTACGGCGGCGCCGGCCTGCCGCTGCGCGCCGGCTGCGTGATCCTCGAGGAGATCCACAAGGCCGGCTGCTCCGCCGGCGCCTGCCACGCGCAGATGTACATCATGGGCACGCTGCTGCGCCACGGCAGCGAGGAGCAGAAGCGCCGCTACCTGCCCGACATCGCCTCCGGCAAGCTGCGCCTGCAGGCCTTCGGCGTGACCGAGCCCACCACGGGCACCGACACGACGAAGCTCAAGACCCGCGCGGTGCGCGACGGCGACTACTACGTCGTCACCGGCCAGAAGGTCTGGACCTCGCGCGCGCTCTACTCCGACATGATGCTGCTGCTCGCGCGCACCACCCCGCTCGAGGAGGTGAAGCGCAAGTCGGATGGCCTCTCGGTGTTCCTCGTGGACCTGCGCGAGGTGCGCGGCAAGGGGCTGGAGATCCGCCCGATCAAGGCGATGATCAACCACAACACCACCGAGGTGTTCATGGACGGCATGCGCGTGCCGGCCGCGAACCTGATCGGTGAGGAGGGCAAGGGCCTCCGCTACATCCTCGACGGCATGAACGCCGAGCGCATCCTCGTCGCCTCCGAGGGCCTCGGCGACGGCCGCTACTTCACCCGCAAGGCGGTGGAGTATGCGAACAGCCGCATCGTCTTCGACCGCCCGATCGGCCAGAACCAGGGCATCCAGTTCCCGATCGCCCGCGCGCATGCGGAGCTGGAGGCGGCGGAGATGATGATCCGCAAGGCCGCCACGCTGTTCGACGCCGGCCTGCCCTGCGGGCCGGAGGCGAACATGGCGAAGATGCTGGTCTCCGAGGCCGCCTGGCACGCCGCGGAGGCCTGCATGCAGACCCATGGCGGCTTCAGCTACGCCCGCGAGTACGACATCGAGCGCAAGTGGCGCGAGATCCGGCTGCTACAGATCGCCCCGATCAGCACCAACCTGATCCTCTCCTACGTCGCCCAGCACGTGCTCGGCATGCCGCGCTCCTTCTGAGCCGCCTCATTCGGCGGCGGCCGATGGTGATCCACTGGC
>JADGHI010000313.1 GCA_019689515.1 Acetobacteraceae bacterium
GGGTTGCCGCGGTCCTGGTGGCCGCGCTTCCGGTCGTCCGTCGGCATGGTCGTGATCCCTCTCTGTCAGATGAGGGCAACGCCGGCCGTGTGACGGCGGTTGCCCGGGCCGGACGGTGCGGCGAAGCTTCCGGCCTCGGCCGCCGCCGAGGACGGGAAGGGAGGGAACCGTGGACGAGGACGCTGCCGCCGACGCTTGGCCCGAACGGATCGCCGATGAGGAGGCGCTGGAGGAGGTGCTGAGCCGCCCCCACGCTGCGTTGCGGGCGGACCTCGCCGCCGTACCGGGCGACCTCCTGGTGCTCGGCGCCGGCGGCAAGATGGGGCCGACGCTCTGCCGCCTGGCGAAGCGCGCCGACCCGGCGCGGCGGGTGATCGCGGTGGCGCGCTTCTCCGAGCCGGGTCTGCGTGAGCGGATGGAATCCTGGGGCGTGGAGTGCCTGGCCGCGGACCTGATGGACCGCGCCGCCCTCGCCGCGCTGCCCGAGGCGCCGAACGTCGTGTTCATGGCGGCGCGCAAGTTCGGCTCGACCGGCAACGAGCCGCTGACCTGGGCGATGAACGTGCTGCTGCCGGCGATGGTGGCGGAACGCTTCGCCGCCACGGCGCGCATCGTGTTCTTCTCCACCGGCAACGTGCTGCCGCTGGTGCCCGTGGGCTCCGGCGGGGCGGATGAGGGCGTGGCGCCGGCGCCGGTCGGTGACTACGCCGCCTCCTGCCTCGGGCGGGAGCGGGTGTTCCAGCACGCGGCGGCGGCGCGCGGCACGCGCTGCGCCGGGATCCGTCTGAATTACGCGATCGACCTGCGCTACGGCGTGCTGCACGACGTCGCGGTGAAGGTGCGCGACGGCGTGCCCGTGCCGCTCGCCATGGGCCACGCCAACGTGATCTGGCAGGGCGACGCGAACGCCTGGGCGCTGCGCGCGCTGCGCCATGCTTCGCCCGCCTGCCCGATCCTCAACGTGACGGGGCCGGAGACGGTCTCGATCCGCTGGCTGGCCGAGCGGTTCGGCGACCGGCTCGGCCGCGCGCCGGTGTTCGAGGGCGTTGAGGCGCCGGACGCGCTGCTCTCCAACGCCGCGCGCGCCTTCCGCTGCTTCGGCTATCCGCGCGTGCCGCTGCTCCGCATGGTGGACTGGGTGGCGGACTGGGTGGCGCGCGGCGGGCGGACGCTCGGCAAGCCGACGAAATTCGAGGTGCGGGACGGGCGGTTCTGAGGCGGCGTTGACAGGCCGCGGCGGCCGGTGGGACGAAACGCGCAACGGATCGGTTGGGAGGGGCGCGGGTGCTGCGGTGGCACGATTGGCCAGCGGGGCTGCTGGAGAGGCTGCGCGAGGGCTGCGTGATCCCGGCCCACCCGCTGGCCCTGACGGCGGAGCGCCGGCTGGACCCGCGGCGGCAGAAGGCGCTGTCACGCTACTATCTGGACGCCGGCGCGGGCGGCCTCGCCGTCGGCGTGCACACGACGCAGTTCGCCATCCGCGAGGCCGGGCTCTACGAGCCGGTGCTCAGGATCGCGGCCGAAGCCGCCGCCGAGCGTGGTCCCGGCCGCGCGATCCTCGTCGCCGGCGCGATCGGGCGGACCGAGCAGGCGGTGCGCGAGGCGCGGATCGCGCGCGGGCTCGGCTACCACGCGGTGCTGCTCTCCCTCGCCGCCTGGAAGGGCGCCTCCGAGGACGAGATGATCGCGCATTGCGAGGCGGTGGCGCGCGAGATGCCGCTGTTCGGCTTCTATCTTCAGCCCGCGGTCGGCGGCGTGCCGCTGTCCGTCGGCTTCTGGCGGCGCTTCGCGGCGATCGGGAATGTCGTCGCGATCAAGATCGCGCCCTTCAACCGTTACGCTACGCTCGAGGTGCTGCGCGGCGTGCTGGAGGCCGGGGCGGAGCGGCGCATCGCCCTCTACACCGGCAACGACGACCACATCGTCGCCGACCTGGTCACCTCCTTCGCGCTGCGCCACGACGATCGCGAGGTGGTGCTGCGGATCGTCGGCGGGCTGCTCGGACACTGGTCGGTCTGGACGAAGGCGGCGGTGGACCTGCACGCGCGCTGCCGCGCGGAGGGCACGGGCATGACCCTGCCCGCGGGCCTGCTCGCGCTGGACGCGCAGGTGACGGAGATGAACGCCGCGGTGTTCGACGTCGCCAACGGCTTCCACGGCGTGATCGCCGGCTGCCACGAGGTGCTGCGCCGCCAGGGGTTGCTCGAGGGCATCTGGTGCCTCGATCCGAATGAGGGTCTCTCGCCCGGCCAGGCGGAGCTGATCGAGGCGGTCGCGCGCCGCTACCCGCACCTGACGGACGACGCCTTCGTGCGCGACAACCTCGACCGCTGGCTTTCCTGAGGGGATCGGACCCATGGCGGAGCGCCGCATCGGCATCATCATGAACGGCGTGACCGGGCGGATGGGGACGAACCAGCACCTCATCCGCTCCATCGCCGCGATCCGCGCGGAGGGCGGCTTGCCGCTCGCCAATGGCGACCGGCTGATGCCCGACCCGATCCTCGTCGGGCGCAACCGGGAGCGGCTGGAGGCGCTCGCCAGGGCGCACGGCATCGCGCGCGTCACCACCGACCTGGACGCCGCGCTGGGCGACCCGCGCGACGAGGTGTTCTTCGACGCGGCGACGACGCAGATGCGCGCGGGCCTGCTGCGCAAGGCGATCGCCGCCGGCAAGCACGTCTATTGCGAGAAGCCGAGCGCGGACAACCTCGCCGATGCGCTCGACGTCGCCCGCCTCGCGCGCCAGGCGGGCGTGAAGAACGGCGTCGTGCAGGACAAGCTGTTCCTGCCCGGCCTGCGCAAGCTGCGGATGGTGATCGACTCCGGCTTCCTCGGCCGCATCTGCGCGGTGAAGGGGGAGTTCGGCTACTGGGTGTTCGAGGGCGACCTCCAGCCCGCGCAGCGGCCCTCCTGGAACTACAAGAAGGCCGAGGGCGGCGGCATCATCCTCGACATGCTCTGCCACTGGCGTTACGTGCTCGACAACCTGTTCGGCGAGGTGCGTGCCGTCTCCTGCCTCGGCGCGACCCACATCCCGGAGCGCGTGGACGAGCAGGGCCGGCGCTACAAGGCCGACGCGGACGACGCGGCCTACGCCACCTTCGAGCTGGAAGGCGGGATCGTCGCGCACATCAACTCCTCCTGGGTGACGCGGGTGCGGCGCGACGACCTGGCGGTGTTCCAGGTGGACGGCACGCATGGCAGCGCGGTCGCGGGCCTGCAGAAGTGCTGGACGCAGAGCCGGGTGAACACGCCGAAGCCGGTCTGGAACCCGGACGTTCCGCAGGCCATCGACTTCTTCGCCGGCTGGCAGGAGGTGCCGGACACCCAGGCCTACCCCAACGGCTTCCGCGCACAGTGGGAGCTGTTCCTGCGCCACGTCGCGGGCGAGGTGGCGGAGTTCCCGTGGGACCTGATGGCCGGCGCCAAGGGCGTGCAGCTTGCCGAGGCCGGGCTGCGGAGCTGGCGCGAGCGGCGCTGGATCGACCTGCCGAAATTGGAGGTCTGACGATGCCGACGATCAGGCTGCCGACCGCCGCCGGCCGCATCGAGCCCTTCACCACCAGCCCGCCGCGCGACTTCCCGCGCGCGACGCCGCCCTTTCCGCGCGTGGCGCTCGCCGCGGCGCATGTGGTGGCCGATCCGCTGGCCGAGCAGGATCCGTGGCTCGACGTGCGGATCGACTGGGACCGCACCGTCGCCTACCGGCGCTATCTCTGGTCGCTCGGCCTCGGCGTCGCGGAGGCGATGGACACGGCGCAGCGCGGCATGGGCCTCGACTGGGAGGGCGCGAAGGAGCTGATCCGCCGCTCGCTCGACGCGGCGAAGGACGTGCCCGGCGCGGTGATCGCGAGCGGCGCGGGCACGGACCACCTCGCGCCCGGCCCGGACGTGACCGTGGACGACGTGATCCGCGCCTACGAGGAGCAGTGCGAGGCCGTCGAGGCGATGGGCGGGCGCATCATCCTGATGGCCTCCCGCGCCCTGGCGAAGGCCGCGCGCGGCCCCGCCGACTACGAGCGCGTGTACGGCCGCATCCTCGCCCAGGTGAAGGAGCCGGTCATCATCCACTGGCTCGGCGAGATGTTCGACCCGGCGCTGGAAGGCTACTGGGGCAGTGCCGACCACATGGCCGCGATGGAGACGGCGCTCGCCGTCATCCACGCCAACGCGGCGAAGGTGGACGGGGTGAAGATCTCCCTCCTCGACAAGGACAAGGAGATCGTCATGCGCCGCCGCCTGCCGAAGGGCGTGCGGATGTACACCGGCGACGACTTCAACTACGCCGAGCTGATCGCCGGCGACGAGCACGGCCATTCCGACGCGCTGCTCGGCATCTTCGACCCGATCGCGCCGGCGGTGGGCGGGGCGCTGGCGAGCCTCTCGCGCAACGACCTCTCGACCTTCCACGACATCCTGGCGCCGACCGTGCCGCTCTCGCGCCACGTGTTCCGGGCGCCGACGCGCTTCTACAAGACCGGCGTGGTGTTCCTCGCCTGGCTGAACGGGCACCAGGACCACTTCGTGATGGTCGGCGGGCAGCAGTCCGCGCGCTCCATCCAGCACTTCTCCGAGCTCTTCCGCCTCGCCGACGCCGCCGGCCTGCTGCGCGACCCGGAGATGGCGGTGGCGCGCATGCGCACATTGCTCGCCCTGCACGGGGTCGCCTGAGATGCCGCAGCCCGGCCCGCTCAGCCTCAACACCGTCACGGTGCGGGAACGCTGGGACCTCGCAGCCTGCATCGAGGGCTGCGCGCGCTACGGCATCCCCGGCATCTCCCCCTGGCGCGACAAGGTCGCCGAGATGGGGCTGGCGCGGGCCGCGCGCCGCATCCGCGACGCCGGCCTCGTAGTCACCGGCCTCTGCCGTGGCGGCCTGTTCCCCGCCGCCGATGCCGCCGGCCGGCGCCGCGCCATCGAGGACAACCGCCGCGCGATCGAGGAGGCGCACGCGCTGGACGCGGCCTGCCTCGTCGTCATCGGCGGCGGGCTGCCGCCCGGCTCGAAGGATCTGCCCGGCGCGCGCGAGATGCTGCGCGACGGCCTGCACGCCGTGCTCGACGAGGCGCGCGCCGCCGGCGTGACCCTGGCGCTCGAGCCGCTGCACCCGATGACCTGCGCCGACCGCAGCGTGCTTACGACGCTCGCCCAGGCGCTCGACCTCTGCGACGAGCTCGGCGCGGGGGTGGGGGTCGCGGTGGACGTGTACCATGT
>JADGHI010000314.1 GCA_019689515.1 Acetobacteraceae bacterium
CACTGCGGATGATCGTCCCCTACCCGCCCGGCGGCGTGACCGACATCATGGGCCGCCTGATCGCCGAGCCGATGGGCAAGCATCTCGGCCAGCCTGTGGTGGTCGAGAACCGGCCCGGCGCCGGCGGCAACATCGGCGCCATCGCCGCCGCGCAGGCCGAACCGGACGGATACACGCTGTTCCTCGGCACCATGGCCACGCACGGCGTCAATCCGGTGATCTATCCCGATGCGCGGCTCGATCCGGTGCGCGACTTCGTCGGCGTCGGGATGATGGCCGACATGCCGAACGTGCTCTCCTGCAACCCGCGCCGGTACGACGCCACCTCCGTCGCGCAGGTGATCGAGCGCGCGAAGCGCCGGCCGGGCGAGCTGCTCTTCGGCTCGGTCGGCAACGGCTCCTCCTCGCACCTCTCGCAGGCGATGTTCGTCCGCATGGCCGGGATCGAGGTGACGCACGTGCCCTATCGCGGATCCTCCCCGGCCATAGCGGCGATGCTCGCCGGCGACCTCGACCTGCTGTTCGACGCCTCGGCCACCTCCACCTCGCACATCCGCGCGGGCTCCATGCGCGCGCTGGCGGTCACGACCAACCGGCGCCTCTCCTCGCTGCCCGATGTGCCGACCATGGAGGAGGCGGGCGTGCCGGGCTACCACCTCAGCGTCTGGAACGGCGTCTTCACCCAGTCGCGCGTGCCGGCGCCGGTGCTGGAGAAGCTGCAGGCCGCCTTCAACGCCTCGATGGACGAGGCGATGTTGCAGCGGCTGCGCGCCAACCATGTGGAGCCGCTGATCATCCCCTCCGCCGACCTCCAGCGCTGGCTCCGCGAGGACCAGGCGCGCTGGATGCGGATCGCGCGCGAGGTCGGCCTGCGGGTGGATTGATGACGCCCGAGGCGCTCCAGCACCTCCGCCGCGACGCCGTCCTCAAGCGGGTGATCCGCGCCATCGGCCCCTGCACGCTCAAGCCCGTGCGGCGCGAGCCTTACGAGGCGCTGGTGCGCGCCATCGCGCACCAGCAGGTGCACGGCCGCGCGGCGGAGGCGATCCTCGGGCGCTTCCTCGCCCTCTATCCGGAACAGGCCTTCCCCACGCCCGAGCAGGTGCTGGCGACCGAGGTCGCCACCCTCCGCGCCTGCGGCTTCTCGGCGAGCAAGGTCGCGGCGATCCGCGACATCGCCGAGAAGGCCGCGGCGGGCGTCGTGCCCACGCGCCGCGGCGCCGCCCGCCTCTCGGACGAGCAGCTCATCGAGCGCCTCGTCACCATCCGCGGCGTCGGGCGCTGGACGGTGGAGATGCTGCTGATCTTCACCCTCGGCCGGCCGGACGTGCTCCCGGTGGACGATTTCGGCGTGCGGGAGGGCTGGCGCGTCGCCGCCGGTCTCGAGGAGCAGCCGAAGCCGCGTGCCCTCGCCGCGATCGGGGAGGCCTGGGCGCCCTACCGCACCACCGCCGCCTGGTATCTCTGGCGCGCCGCGGAGGCCGCGAAGCGCAGCGCCTACAAGACGCAATAGGAAGCGCGCGCGCTCAGGCCGCGAGGAAGCGCTCGACCAGCGCCAGGAAGCCGGCGGGGTTCTCCGAGTGCAGCCAATGCCCGGCCTTCGGCACGGTGGCGAACTCCACGGCCGGGAACAGCGCGCGGAAGCGGGCGTGGTATTCCGGCAGGACGTAGTCCGAGTGCTCGCCGGCTAGCACCAGCACCGGTCCGTCGTAGTGCGCGCCCTCCGGCATGCCGTCGAACCCCTCGATCTCCGGCATCGCCGCCGCGATCTCCGCGAGGCCGAGGCGCCAGTGCGGCGGGTCCGTCTCGAAGCGCAGGTTCTGCAGCAGGAAGCCACGGACCACCGCGTCCGGCACTGCGGACGCAAGCGCCGCGTCGGCCTCGCGCCGCGTCAGGTCGGAGCGCAGCGGCACGGCGCGCATCGCCGCCACGTAGCCGCGCAGGCGCGGCGGGTAGCGCACCGGCGAGACATCGGCGACGATCAGCCGCGCCACCGCCTCCGGCCGGGTCAGCGCCAGCGCCATCGCCGCCTTGCCGCCCATCGAGTGCCCGAGCACCGCCGCCGGCAGCGCGCCTGCTGCTTCCAGCGTCTCCGCCACATCGGCCGCCATCGTCGGGTAGTCCATCCCCGCCGCGTGCGGCGAGGCGCCGTGGTTGCGCATGTCGAGCGCCAGCACGCGGTGCCCCGACGCGGCGAGCGCCCTCTGCACCCGGCCGAAATTCTGCGCCGCGCCGAACAGCCCGTGCAGCAGCGCCACCGGCGGCCCCTCCCCCATCTCGATCAGGTTCAGCCGCATCGCTTCCCTCGTCTGTCCTCTTCAGCCCCGCGCCGCCAGCACCACGCCGGCGACGATCAACGCGCCTCCGACCAGCATGTCCCACCCCACCGGCTCGCCAAGCCAGAGTGCCGCGAGGATCACGCCGACCGCCGGGACCAGCAGGAAGCCGACCGAGCTGACCGCGCCCGGCAGGCGGCGGCCGACCTCGATCACGCACCAGGTCCCGATCGGCGCCGCGACGGCGCCGACGGCCAGCATGTGCGGCCAGGCCGCCATCGGGATGCCGCCCTGCGGCTCCACCACCAGCGCCAGTGGCGCAAGGACCAGGGTGCCGATACCGAAGCACCAGGGGAGCAGTTCGAGCATCGGCCGGCGCGGCGGCCAGCGGCGCGTGGCGATGATGGCGACGCTCCAGAGCAGCGCCGCGAGCATCAGCATCCCGTGCCCGAGCAGCTCCGATGCTGCGGTCCAGTCCACCGCCCAGGGCCCGGCCAGCACGGCAACACCGGCGAGGCCGAAAGCCGCAGCGACCCAGCGCCGCGCCGAGACCCGCTCGCCCAGGACGATCATGGAGAGCGGGATCAGCCAGTAGCTGACGACATTCGCCAGCACCGCCGTCCGCCCGGCCGACACCACCCTCAGCGCGAGATGCGCCAGCGCGAAGAAGCCGCCGATCTGGAACAGGCCGATCGCCAGCACGACCCGCCAGTCCTGCCGTACCGGCAGCCGCAGCCTCCCGAGCGCGGCGAGCAGCACCGACGCCACCAGCGCTGCGAGTCCGGCGCGCGAGACGGCGAACCACACCGGCGTCGCGCCGGCGGCGATGGCAGCCTTGGTAACGGGCCAGGTGCCGCCGAACAGCACCACCGCCACGCCGAGCAGCGTGAAGGCGGAGCTCATTCGGGCCGGCGGCGCCGTCCCCTCTTCGCGTGAGCCCCGGTCAGGCGAAGCCGGCCTCCATCTCCGCGCGGATCCGCACCGGCTCGGAGGCGGGGTCGAGCGCGACATCGGCACGCGTGACGATCGCCCCCTCCGCCACGTCGCGCAGCAGCCGGACGTGATGCGCCAGGCCGATCGGCAGGGCGCCCATGGCGCGCGAGCGCGCCGCCGGGACGCATTTGCCCCAGACCGTCGCGCCGCCTTCCCCGTCCAGCATCTCGCCGGCCTTCAGCGCGCGCTTGGCGACCGCCACGACGTCGGCGCGCCATGCCTCGGTGCTGCCGGTCGGCTCGCGCCGCAGCGCGGCGGAGGCGACGGAGACGCCGAGCTCCAGCCCGATGAAGTGGTAGGGCCGCCAGAGCGCGGCGTAGCGCCCCGATTCGTCGGTCGCGACGCCGTATTCGGAGAAGCAGCGGCGGGCGTACTCCGTCTCGCCCTCGAAGACCGCATAGACGCCCCAGCGCAGGTCGTCCGGGATCGCCGCGCCGTCGCGCCGCAGCGAGGAGACCACCTCGACCATGCCCTTGCGCGCCAGGACGCCGCCCTCGTCCCGCGGCCGCAGCACGCGGGGCAGCTCGGAGGTGCCGGCGGGCGGGAAGAGCAGCCCGTCCTCCGGCGGGGCAAGGCCGGTGGCGTTGGCGATCGCCGCCATCTCGATCCCCGACTTCGTGCCGTCGAGGAAGGAGTTGAACATCTGCGGGTTCATCCCACCCGCCCGCGCCTGCGCCTCGGTCAGTCCGTAGTGATCCCAGACGGTGGCCGGCGTGGAAGCATGGAAATGTGGCAGGTATTTCGTGCCCTTGCCGGCGGCGACCACCGGGAAGCCCGCGGCGCGGAGCGTGTCCACGAGTTCGCAGACCAGGGCCGGCTGGTCGCCATAGGCCATGGAATAGACGACGCCCGCCTTCGTCGCCTCGCGCGCCAGCAGCGGGCCGGCGAGCACGTCGGCCTCCACGTTCACCATGACCACGTGCTTGCCGTGGGCGATGGCATGGCGCGCATGGCGCAGCCCGGCCGCCGGGTCGCCGGTGCACTCCACCACCACCTCGACGCGCGGATCGGCGATCAGGGCCATCGCGTCCTCGGTGAGGTGGGTGGCGCCGCTGCGCGCCGCCTCGTCAAGGCTCGCCGCGGCGTAGGACTCCGCGGGCCAGTGCACGCCCGCTAGCCGCTCGCGCGCCCGCGGCAGGGACAGGTCCGTGATGCCGAGCACATGCAGCCCCGGTGTTGCGCGCGCCTGATGCAGGAACATCGCGCCGAACTTGCCGGCACCGATCTGCGCGACGCGGACCGGCCGGCCCTCGGCGGCACGCCGGAGCAGCATGCGGTGGAGATTCATCCCGGGTCGCCCGGGCCGAAGCCGCGCCTCACTGCGCGACCTCGAGCATGATCTTGCCGATATGCGCACTGCTCTCCATCAGCGCGTGCGCCTTGGCCGCCTCGCGGAGCGGGAAGACGGCGTGGATCACCGGCCCGGCGCGGCCCTCGTCCAGGATCGGCCAGACCTTCGTCTCCAGCGCCGTCGCGATCTCGCCCTTCTGCTCGGTCGTGCGCGGCCGCATGGTGCTGCCCGTCACCGTCAGGCGACGCAGCATGATCGGGCGCAGATCCACCTTCTCCGCCTGGTACCCGCCGAGGAAGGCGATCAGCACCAGCCGCCCGTCCCAGCCGAGGCAGCGCAGGTTGCGCTGGAAATACGCCGCGCCGACCATGTCCAGCACGACATCCACCCCGCGCCCTCCGGTGAGCTTCTTCACCTCCTCCACGAAGTCCTGCTCGCGGTAGTTGAAGGCCGCGTCGGCGCCGAGCTTCAGGCAGGCCTCGACCTTCTCCGCGCTCCCCGCGGTGACGAAGACCTTCGCGCCGAATTCCTTCGCCAGCTGGATCGCGGTGACGCCGATGCCGGAGGTGCCGCCATGCACCAGCACCGTCTCGCCGGAGGCGAGCCGGCCATGACCGAAGAGGTTCGCCCAGACGGTGAAGTAGGTCTCCGGCA
>JADGHI010000315.1 GCA_019689515.1 Acetobacteraceae bacterium
CCGCCCCAGGGTGGGCGGGGCGGGCGGCCGGGGGGGCCGGCATGCGCATCGTGCTTGCCGAGGACGAAGACGCTGTCGGGGCTCGCCCTGAGGCGGTGAAGCGCCGCCCGAGGCGCGGACGCCGTGGGCAAGCTCGGCGAGCGCCCCGCACCGCTGATCGCCCCGCCCAGCAGTTGGCTCGGGTAATGCGCCGTCCCGCCCACACCAGGTTTCTCCGCTCCGGCGGTGACAAGGCGGGGCGAGCGGTACGTCAGCGAACCGTCCATCCACTACGCCACCCCCGGCCTGGCCCATGCCCCACCCGCGGGGGTCGCACGAGAGGGCGTAGGAGAAGCCGAGACGACGCAATTCGGCCTCGGTACCGCTATCCGTGTTTGGGGCGCGCGCCAGGGCAACCTTGATCAGGCGCGCTTCATCATCATGCCGGTCCGAAGGAGCTGGTACTGCCTGCCAACCGGCTCTCATAGTATTACCGAGGCCGGTCACCCGCCTCAGACAGTGCAACGGGACCCGGGGCGCGCGTTGGGAAGGATGACGTCTCAAAATGCGAGAGGCGAGATTCTCCAGCCCAAAGGCGAGTCGACCGGAAATCACGATTCGACCCTGGGTGAGACAACGATCCGGCGTCCGCATAGTGGGCAATATTGTGAAGAAGGCCCTTGGAACCCGCAAAAAATCCAGGACCTGCGAGACAGGTTGGTGGGTCGCGCCTCACTCGGAAGAAAGCTAGCCGAGACGCTGTCTCCACCTCCTACTCCTATCCGGCTGGCTGCGCTTCCCGGTCTGCGCACTCCGGCGCGAACAATCCGGGAGGCGGCATCACTTTCGCCAGCACCGCCGCGGTCCGCGCCAACGCCTCGCCCCGCACGTCATAACCCTACATTCCATATTGGCCGCCTGTGCCTTCCTCCGAAATTGCCGCGGATCGCATCGCGGACATCCTTCGGCGCGCCGACCGCGCGCAGTTCGTCCGCCATCCGGTGGCGCCAGCCGTAGTTCGGCTTCTTTCGCCGATCGCTGATACCAACCTTGTTCCGCACCCACCGTCCGATAGTGTTCCAGGTCCTCTCTCCACGCTTGTCGGAGGGGCCGGACTTCTCGTCGGGGAACAACGGCGCATCGCAAGTCAGGCCTGCGACGTATCGCAGGAAGCCCTCCCGGACGAGCGCGGGATGGATCGGGACGTGCCGGCGTTCGCCGGTCTTGACGCCCTTGCCCTCAGCGTCCGCATTGACGGAGATATATGGGGTCCCAGCATCGCTCCGGATGTCGCCGGCCGTCAGTTGCAGCACCGCGGCCGGCCGCATGCCCGTGAAGGCCATGACCCAATCGCCCATCGGAGCGATGGCGACGTCTCCGCGCGTGCGGCCCGCAGAATCCGGACGGCGCCATCGTCGGTGTAGGGCAGGCGCGTTTCGCCCTTGGCCTTCTCCAGCGAAGCCCGTTCGCTGGATTGTCCGGGATACGTTCGTCCTCGGCCGCGCGATGGAACACCCGGCCGACCATGGACAGGTTGTTGTTCCAGATGTTGTTGCTAACGCCTTCCGCCTTCATCGCGTCCCGCCAACGGCGAAGGTCACCCCGTGCCACCTTCGCGAGGTCGTCGTGGCCGAGGAACCGCGCGAGCTTGGCCAGCATGCGCAGAGTGTCATCGGCCGTGCGCGGCGAGACGCCCGCCACTTTCCGCCAGTTCTCCCATGCGGCGCGGAAGGAATAGGGATCCACGGTCGAACGCGGTGACGAGCTTGCCAGCAATTCGAGCGAAGGCGATGCGTCACACATTTGACTTGGCTGCGTCGACATCGCCGCCATCGCCGCGATGACGGCCCTCCGCACGTCTTCCTCCGTCAGATGGCCGAGGGGCTGCGACGAGGCCGGGTGCCTTACGTCCGCCATGGCCGACAATGTCGGGCTGTATCGTATGACGCCGTGCGCGTCGGGTTGGGGGCCGTAGAGATCAGCATCAGATCCGATGAGCAGGGCCGGCCTGAACGGCGGCTCGCACAACACATCGCGCGGGGCGGCATCCCCGCTGGGGGGAGCCGCGGGCGCGCGAGCTCCTGTCGGAGGCGCGATTTCCGACCGCCAGGCTGCAGTGTCGGCCTCCCACTTCCGAGCGCGTCCGGCCACCGAGCCTCGGCGTCCGCCGCGTCGCGCGTGTTCAAGGGGATCACGTGGATGGACTTGCCGGCCGCCTCCCGAAGGTCGGCGGGGCCGCGCCGCCGCAGGTGGCACAAACCGGTGCGCTCATCTTGCCGGAATCGAACCATTCTGTGGGCCGACATAGGATTGTGTCGCATCCTGTACAGCGGATGCCGGCCCTGAACCTATGATTTTACTATAAGTTACGCTCCCGGCTCGCTTTCCGTCGCCGGCAATGCCGGGTGAGGGATTTGAACCCCCGACCTTCGGTTTACAAAACCGCTGCACTACCGCTGTGCTAACCCGGCGCTGGGCGCATCGCAGCACGGACATGGCATCGGGGCTCCGGCGCCACTCCCTCGATAGCGCGCCCGCCTGCGCCGCTCAACCGTCCCCGAACGACCTGCCACGGCGGGTGCAGCAGGACATCGGCCCTGGGCGGCAGCGGAACGGCGCCCTCCCCGCCCCAGTCGGCACCGCTACTCCGCCGCGGGATTCAGCACGCCGCGGCGGATCTGGTCGAGTTCGATGCTCTCGAACAGGGCGCGGAAATTGCCCTCACCGAAGCCCTGGTCGCCCTTGCGCTGGATCAGCTCGAAGAAGATCGGCCCGACAACAGTGCGGGTGAAGATCTGCAGCAGCCGCCCGCCTTCCGGCGTCGGTGCCCCGTCCATCAGGATACGGTTGTGGCGCAGACGCTCGACGTCCTCGCCGGTGTCGGGCAGGCGCTGCGGCAGCAGCTCGTAGTAGGTGTCGGGCGTGTCCATGAACGCCACGCCCGCTTCGCGCATCGCCTCGACACTCGCGAAGATGTCGTCCGTACCGAGGGCGATGTGCTGGATGCCCTCGCCGTGGTAGGCGTGCAGGAATTCCTCGATCTGGCTCTTTTCGTCGGCGCTCTCGTTGATCGGGATGCGGATCTGGCCGCAGGGCGAGGCCATCGCGCGCGAGCGCAGGCCGGTCAGGCGGCCCTCGATGTCGAAGTAGCGGATCTCGCGGAAGTTGAAGAGCCTCTCGTAGAACTGCGCCCAGGTGTCCATGCGGCCGCGGTGCACGTTGTGCGTCAGGTGGTCGATCACCGTCAGCCCGCGCCCTTTCGGATGCGGCTCGGCCGTGTCGCGCCAGCGGAAGTCCACGTCGTAGATGCTGCCGCGCGCACCGCACCGGTCCACGAGGTAGATCAGCGAGCCGCCGATGCCTTCGATGGCCGGGATGTTCAGCTCCATCGGCCCGACCTTCCCCTGCACCGGCTTCGCCCCGAGCGAAATCGCGCGCTCATGGGCCTGCCTCGCATCCGCCACCCGGAACGCGATGGCGCAGACGGAGGGGCCGTGCACGCGCGCGAAGGCCTGCGCGAAGCTCTCCGGCTCAGCGTTCAGGATGAAATTGACGTCTCCCTGACGCCAGAGCGTCACCCGCTTCGAGCGATGCTGCGCGACGGCGGCGAAGCCGAGGCGCGCGAACAGGTCCTCGAGATAGGGGATATCGGGTCCGGTGAACTCGACGAATTCGAACCCGTCGGTCCCCATCGGGTTGGCCTCGCTGATCCTGCCGGCGAGGGCGGTTCGGTCGGGCGGGATGTCCATCGCTTCGGTCCTCCCTCAGTGCTCGTGGAGGGGCACCTCGACATCGCCTGCCCCGGCGCCACTTGGCAGAATCGGTTCGGCGTCGCGGGCGGCGTCCAGCAGCGCCGGCACCCGCTCCGCTGCGGCGAACAGCGCGGCGTAGTCGTCGAGGACGAAGTAGGTGGGCTGCAGGTCGTCGATGAAGTACTCGCTGCGCAGCACCCGCCAGAGGTCGAAGCGGATGCGGCGCGGCTTGTCGCTCGTGGTCGCGTGCAGCAGCTCGGCGTGCGAGGACATGATGCCCGCGCCATAGGCGCGGATCTCGGTCGCGGCAGTGCTGCGACCCTCGCGGACCAGCCCGAACTCCACCATGAACCAGTAGAGCCGCGCGAGCGGGCGCAGCGCCCCGATCGCCAGAGCGCGCTCGCCCATGCGGCCATAGGCCTCCATGAAACGCGCGAAGTCGGGATGCATCAGCGCCGGGACATGGCCAAAGAAGTCGTGGAACACGTCCGGCTCGACGATGTAGTCGAGTTCCTCGGGCGTCCTGATCCAGTTGGTGACGGGGAAGCGCCGCGCCGCGAGGTGCTCGAAGAACACGCCGTCGGGGATCAGCCCCGGCACGGCGACCAGGGACCATCCAGTCGCCTCGCGCAGCCGGCGCGATGCCCGCTCGAAGTCCGGCACGCCGCCGCCGCAGTCGAGGCGCGCGAGGCCCTTGCGGAAGGCGCGCGCGCCGTGGCGCGGCAGCAATGCGGATTGCCGGGCAAAGAGAGTCCGCCATGTTGCGTGGTCGGCCTCCGTGTAGTCGGCCATCTCCTGGGGCAGGGTGTAGTCGGGGCGCGCAGCGGCGTAGTTGCCGCGCAACGTCTTGGGCAGCCCTTCAGCAGTTGAGGTTCCCATGGCCGCCTCCCGATCCTCCTTCACCTGCGGAAACGCGCGGAGCCCGGCCCGGTGGCGGAGCGAATGGCGGCTAATTGATCGTCAGGACCGGCTAGTCTGGCTGGAATTCGCTATCAGGGAGCCCCTCCATGGCGAAATCCACCTCCGAGCTGGACGCGGCCGACCGCCGCATCCTCCGCGCCCTCCAGCGCGACGGCCGCCTCCCCATCGTCGCCCTCGCTGAGCAGGTTGGACTCTCCCCCACGCCCTGCCAGCGCCGCGTGAAGCGGCTGGAGGAGGCCGGTGTCATCGCCCGCTACGCCGCGGTCCTGGACCCGGCGCGCATCGGCCTGCCGCTGCAGGCCTTCGTGCTGGTCGCCCTGTCCTCGCATGCCGAGGAGGTGGTGCAGGCCTTTCAGCGGGCGCTCGCCGCGCGCCCGGAGGTGCTCGCCGCCTACGCGATGAGCGGCGAGATGGACTACCTGCTGCATGTGCTCGCGGCGGACTTCGAGGCCTATGCCGCGTTCGCGCTGAAGGCGCTGCTGCGCATGCCCGGGGTGAAGGAGACGCACTCCTCCTTCGTGCTGACGACGCTGAAGCCGCCCGGGGAGGTGCCCGTC
>JADGHI010000316.1 GCA_019689515.1 Acetobacteraceae bacterium
AAGGGGGGCAGGATGGCGAGGAAGGGGGGAAAGCCGGCCGCCGCGGCGCCGGCGGTGGCACGCGCGACGGCGAAGCGTCCGATCCGCATCGCCACCTGGAACATCAACAGCGTCCGGCTGCGCCTGCCGCTGCTGAAGGACCTCGTCGCCGAGCTCGACCCCGACGTGCTCTGCCTGCAGGAGACCAAGTGCCCCGACGAGCTCCTCCCGCGCGAGGGGCTGGAGGCGCTTGGCTTCCCGCACATCGCCGCGCGCGGGATGAAGGGCTACAATGGCGTCGCGGTCCTCTCGCGTCTGCCCTTCGCGGTGCGCGAGGACGACCCGGACTGGTGCGCCAAGGGCGACTGCCGTCACCTCGGCGTCGAGCTCGACGCGCCGGGCGGGCCGATCGAGCTGCACAATTTCTACGTCCCCGCCGGCGGCGACATCCCCGATCCCGCGGCCAACCCGAAATTCGCCCACAAGCTCGACTTCCTGCGCGAGGCGACCGAATGGGCCCGCGCGCGCGGCCCGGCACGGCGGATGGTGCTGCTAGGCGACCTCAACATCGCGCCGCTCGAGTGCGACGTGTGGTCGCATACCCAGCTGCTCGACGTCGTCTCGCACACCTCGGTCGAGGTCGAGGCGCTGACAGCCTGGCAGCGCGCCGGCGAGTGGCATGACGCGGTGCGCCACTTCGTCCCGCCGCCGGAGAAGCTCTACACGTGGTGGAGCTACCGCGCGCGCGACTGGGAAGCCTCCGACCGCGGCCGGCGGCTCGACCATGTCTGGGTCAGCCAGGACCTCGCGGGCGGGCTGCGCGGCCATGCCGTGCACAAGCGGGCGCGCGGCTGGCCACAGGCTTCGGACCATGTGCCGGTGATGGTGGAGCTGGCGCCGTCCTAGCCTGCCCGCCCGGCCGGAGCGGACTCCCCCGGCGGACGGAACGGCGCACGTCCGCCTGAAATTCTCCATGCTTCGTTGCGGCGCGGCACAGTATCCGCAGCCTCTGTGCAGCAACAGACAAGCACTGCGCTGAATCTGCCGAAGTATCCATTTCGGTATTGGCGCTCCTTTTTCCGGAATCGGCTGGGGCGCGCAAGGAACCGTGCCCGGAAGCCCGCGTTCGCTCTGCGCCCGGGCCGATCGGCATGGCTCCATCGGGGTCGCGGCTGCGTCGGTCGGCGGCCGGCGCACGCTTCCATTTCCCGGGACGGACAATCACCATGGCAGAGAACACGAAGGCGCAGTCGCGCCAGGGCCGGGCGCCGCGGGCGCGCGGCGAGGCGGCCGCAGACAGGCCCAGCAGCGTCCGGCGGGCTCCGGCGCGGCGGGGCGCCGCCACCGGCCAGACGACCGCCGCCCAGCCGCTGCAGGGCGCCGCCGCGCGCGGGGTCCGCCGCGGTGCCAAGGCCTTCGCCGAGACCACCCGGCAGGCCGGCCAGGCCACGGAGCACGCCATGCTCGCCGCCGGCGAGGCCGCGGACCGCACTGCCAGCGCCGCCGCCGAGGGCGGCTATGGCCTGCTCGACGCCACCGCCAGCGAATTCGCGGAGATGAGCCGGCGCATGGCCTACGCCGTCGAGGAGACCGCCGGCGAGATGCGCCGGATGATGATGCTGCCGCGGCTTGCCAACGGCGCGATGCGCGAGGCGCAGCGGGCCATGGGCGACCTCATGGACAACATGGCCCAGGCCAATTTCCGCATCGCGCGCGAGGCCATGCGCATCGCCGACCCGACCATGGCCTTCGATCTCCAGCGCCGCTTCCTGCGCGAATGCGTCGAGGCGCTGATGCAGGGCTGCGCGCGGATGCTGGGCGCCGCGCGCCGTTCCGCCGAGCAGACGCTGCGCCCCATGGAGGAACAACTCGAGGAGGCCTGCGCGCGCAGCGCCCGGATGGGCGCCGGCTGGCCCTCCTCGCCCTCGGGCCGGGGCCAGCACCAGCCCGGCCACCGCGTCGCCGAGGCGATGCGCATCGGCACGCGCATGGTGGGCCCGGAGGAGACCGTCCAAGAGGCCGCGCGCGTCATGGCCGCGGAGGACGCCGCGGTCCTGCCGGTCGGCGAGGACAGGCGCGTGCTCGGTGTCGTCACCGGCCGCGACCTCGCGGTGCGCCTGATCGCCGAGGGCCGCGATCCCGCGCGCACCCCGGTTCGCGAGGTGATGCGCGCCAGGCCGCCCTGCACCTTTGCCGACGAGGACGCCGGCCGCGCGGTCGAGACCATGACCGCCGAGGGGATGTCCGGCCTGCCTGTGGTCTCGCGCGACGACCATCGCTTCCTCGGCGTCGTCGCGCTCGCCGACCTCGCGGCGCGCGGGATGTCCGGGAACGGCGCCGCGGCGGCATGGAGCGACGACGACGGCGCGCGTCCCTGACCCGGTGGCGGCGTTCCATCCCGGCGGTGGCGCCACCAAGGCGTCTCCGCCGGGAGCGGGAACCCACCCATGAAGATCACCCTGGACTTCGACTGCACGCCGGAGGAGGCCCGCCGCTTCTTCGGCCTGCCCGATGTGGCGCCGCTGCAGGACGCGGTGCTGAAGCGGATCGAGCAGCAATGGCTCGATGCCACCACCGCGGTCTCGCCCGCGACGCTGATGCGCCTGTGGATGCCGATGGCGCCGACGAGTCCCGAGGCCTTCCAGCGCGCCATGGCGGACTTCTTCCGTCCGCTGCCCTTCGGCACGGCGGGCGCCGAGACGCGCCGGCAGACGCCACGGGAGGGCAACGGGCCGCGGCGCTGACGCGGCCCGCCGGGAGGCGGATGACCGCTGCCGCCGTGGAGCGTCGTCCACCGGCTTCCGCTCGCCAGCCAGCCCGGCCGGCCGGCGTCCCACGCCGCGGCGGGAGGTCCCCGCCCCGTGCCGCAGAACCCACGCCGGGCGTGAGGCGGCGGGCGGGCGGACCGGCGCGGACAACCTGGCCGCAATCCGCCCCAGGCGCCGTCACGTCACCCGGTCGAGTTCCTTGTCGTCCAGCGTCCCCGGCACGATGGTCATGGGCACCGTCAGCCGGTTCGCATAGCGGCCGGTCAGCGCGGTGATCAGCGGGTCCTTCCCGCCGAGCCCCGCCGCGCTCGCCAGCACCAGCACCGAGATGCGGGGGTCCTCCTCGAGCAGCGCCAGCAGCTCCTCGCGCGGGTCGCCCTCGCGGGTCAGCAGGATCGGGTAGCCGCCGGTGATCTCCTGCACCTCGGCGGCCAGCGCGCTCAGCAGCTTCTCCGCCTCCGCGCGGCGCTCCTCCTGCATCATCGCGCCGACGCCGGCCCATTCGACCAGGCCGACCGGCTCGATCACGCGCAGCAGCGCCACGCGCCCGCCGCCCTTGCGCGCGCGCAGGCAGGCGTATTTCAGCGCCACCGCGCGCTCCGGGCTGTCGTCCACCACCACCAGGAAGACCCGGTCGCGCTTGGCCGGCTCCTTGGCGGCGGCGGCTTCCTCGGTCGGTGGTTCGACGGGCGGCATGATGGGCGTCAGCTCCTCCGAAACACCACGCTGCCGAACCAGCCGGCAAACGCGGCGAGGGCGATGCAGACCAGACCGTAGAGCATCGGCTCGGTGCTCGCGATAGTAGAGATTTCCGCCGCCGCGCCGACCCGCACCACCTCGAAGTCGAGCCCCTGGCGGGCGACGATGCGGCGGTCGCGCACAAGCAGCACCTCGACCCGGTAGGCGCCGGGCGTCACGGTCGCGGGCAGCGGCAGCCGGACGTGGAACAGCCGCCCGCCCGAGACCTCGACGGGTACCGTGTCCTCCACCCAAAGCCCGGCGTTCTTCTTGAGTTCCAGCAGCGCCGCCCGGAACGCCGGCCCCTGGGCGCCGAGCGCGCGCAGCGGCAGCGCATCGAGGCCGAGCCGGCCGGACTGGCGCACGTCCTCGGGCAGCATCTGCCAGGCCGGACGGGTGCCGGAGATGGCATAGAAGCCCGGCACCTGAGGAAAGGTTGCAGAGGGACCGTTCACCCAGAAGCCGAGGATCTTCACCTTGCGCCGCACCACCATCGGCTGCGGCGGACCGCTGGCGACCACCAGCACCTCGTCGGAGTTCTCCCCGATCAGCCGCTCGGTGCTGCCGAAGACGAGGATGTCGGCGCCGGTGAAGCCGGTGGTGATCTCGACCCGGCGCTGCGACAGCTCCGCCACCAGCGCCGGCACGGCGAGGGCAGGCGCTGCCGGAGCGGCCTGCCCCGGGGCGGCGGGCGCCGCGGGACGCGCCGGCGGCGGCGCGGGCTGCGCGCGGAGCGGCAGCGGCACCATCGCCGCCGCCGCCAGCAGGGCGCCGAACAGCAGGGCCAGCCCTGTCGCGGTGCGTGTCATGGCAGGGGCGCGATGACGAATGGGCTCTCCGGCGTGCGCACGAGCTCCCAGAGCAGGCTCCCCGCCACCGCCAGCACCAGCAGGCCGAGCAGGGCCCGCGTCTCCTCGCCGCGCAGCCGCGTGCCCATGGCCGCGCCGAACTGCGCCCCGGCGACGCCGCCGGCCAGCAGCAGCAGCACCAGCACGATGTCCACCGCGCCGGTCTGCAGGGCCTGCAGCAGCGTCACGTTCGCCGAGACGAACACGACCTGGAACAACGAGGTGCCGATCACCACGCTGGTCGGAATGCCGAGCACGTAGATCATCGCCGGCACCAGCATGAAGCCGCCGCCCACACCCATGATGGCGGAGAGCATGCCGATCGAGAGCCCCACGAGCAGCGGCGGGATGACGGAGATGTAGAGCCGCGACTTGCGGAACCGCATCTTGAAGGGCAGGCCGTGCATCCAGGTGTGCTCGTGCAGCCGCGTCGGCACGGCCCGGCGCCGGCGCCGGATCGCGCGCAGGCTCTCCATCACCATCAGCACGCCGACGATGCCGAGCACGACGATGTAGAACAGCGCCACCGCCAGATCGACCTGGCCGAGCCGGCGCAGCAGCACGAAGAACTGCACGCCGAGCGCCGATCCGGTGAAGCCGCCGGCAACCAGCACCAGCCCCATGCGCCAGTCCACGTTGCCGCGCCGCCATTGCGCGATCAGCCCGGACACGGAGGCGCCGAGCGTCTGGTTCGCGCCCGACGCCACCGCAACCGGCGACGGGATGCCGATCAGGATCAGCAGCGGCGTCAGCAGGAAGCCGCCGCCCACGCCGAACAGGCCGGAAAGCCAGCCCACGCCAAAGCCAATGCCAAGCAGCAGCAGGGCATTCACCGACATCTCGGCGATCGGCAGATAGACCTGCTT
>JADGHI010000317.1 GCA_019689515.1 Acetobacteraceae bacterium
CCCGCATCCCGCCCGGAAATTCGAGGCTCAGCACATGCGGGGCGCGCAGCCGTGCGTCCGGCACCCGCACGCCGCCGACGCCCCGCAGCCCCTCGGCCAGCATCGCGGTGAGCATGGCGAGCCGCCGCTCGATCGCCGCCTGTCCCCACTGCGCCATCATCTCCATCCCCACCGCGGCCATCTCCAGCGTGATGAGGTGGTCGCGCTCGCCCATGTCGAAGCGCCGCGCGCCCTCGGCGAAGCGGAGGTCGGCGAAATAGGGCGCGCGCTCCGAAGCGACGCCGCGTCGCGAGTAGCTCGTCTGCTCGAGCGGCACGCCCCTCTCCTGATGGCGCTTCGCGACGTAGAGGAAGGCGCGGCCATAGGGGCCGAGCACCCATTTGTAGGTCGGGAAGATCAGGAAGTCCGGATCGAGCCGGCGGACATCCACCGCCATCACGCCCACCGCGTGCGTCGCGTCCACCAGCAGCGCCGCTCCGGCGGCCCGTAGCGCCGGCGCCACGCGGTCGAGGTCCACCACCCCGCCGTCCGACCAGTGCACGTTCGAGATCGAGGCCAGGGCGAGCGGCGGCGCGCCGGGGCGTGCGATGGCGGCAAGCACGGCTGAGGTCCAGTCGCCATCCTCCGGCCGCCGGACCACCTCCACCTCGAAGCCCTGATCCGGGGCGCGGGTGACCCATTCGAGCGTGGGAGAGGAGTGGTCCTCCTCCAGCACCAGCACCCGCGCGCCGCGCGGGATGGAGAGGATCTTCCCCGCGGTCGCGACGCCGTAACCGACCGAGGGGATGATCGCGATGTCCTCCGCCTCGGCGCCGATCAGCGCGGCAGCGGCGGCGCGGGCGCGCGTGAATTGCAGCGCCTGGTGCTCAGCCCCCCAGGTCCAGGGCCGCGCCTTGCGCTCGACCCCGGCATGGCCGGCGGCGACGACGGCGCGCGGCAGGGGCGACCATGAAGCGGCGTTGAGGTAGGCGACATCGCGCGGGATGTCGAACTCGGCGCGCTGGCAAGGAAGCATGGCGAGCGGTCCTCCGTCTCGGCGCAGCCTAGGCCGCGATCGCCTCGGGTGGAAACGCTCAAGGCGCGAAACGGCAAGCTACCGCGGATTGCGTCCCATCATGAATGCAATCCGCTGCAGAACCGCGCATACGGCCACCGCCATCCCCAAACGCAGAAGGGCCGCCCGTCATGGGCGGCCCTTCCGGATCACCGGCGCCTCGCGCGCGGGCCGCTGCATCGCGGCCCGTGGCATCCGGCCTCAATGCACCTCCGCCCAGACCTTGCGCTTCACCGCATAGACCAGGCCGCCGAGGATGGTCAGGAACAGCACGACCTTCACGCCGAGGGCACGGCGCTCCTCAAGCTCCGGCTCCGCGGCCCAGGCGAGGAAGGTGGTCACGTCGCGCGCCATCTGATCGACGGTGGCCCGTGTGCCGTCGTGGAAGGTCACCTGGCCATCGTTGAGCGGCGGGGCCATGGCGATCTGATTGCCGGGGAAGTAGCGGTTGTAGTGCATCCCCTCCATCACCTCCACGCCCGCAGGCGGGTCGGCGTAGCCGGTCAGCAGGGCGTAAATATAGTCCGCGCCCCCCGCACGCGCCTTGACGATCACCGAGAGGTCCGGCGGCAGCGCGCCGTTGTTGGCCGCACGGGCCGCCGCGTCATTGGGGAAGGGACGACGGAAGCGATCCGAGGGCCGGCCCGGCCGCTCGAACATCTGGCCCTCGTCGTTCGGTCCGTCCTGCACCTGCACCGTGGCGGCGATCGCCCGCACCTGGGCGTCGGACAGGCCGATGCCGGTCAGGTTGCGGTAGGAGAGCTGGCGCAGCGAGTGACAGTTGGCGCAGACCTCCATGTACACCTGCAGGCCGCGCTGGGCGGAGGCGCGGTCGAAGGTGCCGAACAGCCCCTCGAAGGAGAAGCGCGTGTCCGGGAGCGGCGGGGCCTCCCCCGCCGCACGGACCGGAGCGGCCGGGGCGACGGCGAGGAGCGCAGCGGCGCCGAAGGCGGCGGCGAGCTTGTGCAGCAGCGGGCGACGCATCGTCTCAGGCCTTCTCCATCGGCTTCACCGCGGCCCCGGCAGGCAGGGGCCCGCCGCCACGCAGCACGGGGCGGCTGATGCTCTCGGGCAGCGGCAGGGTCCGCTCAAGCCGCCCGAGCAGCGGCAGGATCACCAGGAAGTACGCGAAGTAGTAGGCGGTGCCGATGCGCGCGAGCACGACGGCGATGCCCTCCGGCGGCTGGCTGCCGCACCACATCAGCACGAAGAAGGCGACCGTCCAGAGGAGCAGCGCGATCCGGGCGATCGGGCGGAACCGCATCGAGCGCACCGGGCTCGTGTCGAGCCAGGGCAGCACGAACAGGATCAGGATCGAGCTGAACATCAGCACCACGCCGCCGAGCTTGTTCGGCACCGCGCGCAGGATCGCGTAATAGGGCAGGAAGTACCACTCGGGCACGATGTGCGGGGGCGTCACCAGCGGGTTGGCCGGGATGTAGTTGTCCGGGTGGCCGAGCAGGTTCGGGAAGAAGAACACCAGGACGGCGAACACCACGAAGTAGGCCACCAGCCCGACGCTGTCCTTCACCGTGTAGTAGGGATGGAAGGGCACGGTGTCCTGCGGCCCCTTCGGGTCGATCCCGAGCGGGTTGTTCGAGCCCGTGATGTGCAGCGCGGCGACGTGCAGGAACACCACGCCGACGATCACGAAGGGCAGCAGGTAGTGCAGGCTGAAGAAGCGGTTGAGGGTGGGATTGTCCACGCTGAATCCGCCCCACAGCCAGGTCACGATCGAGTCGCCGACCAGCGGGATGGCGCTGAACAGGTTGGTGATGACGGTGGCGCCCCAGAAGCTCATCTGCCCCCAGGGCAGCACGTAGCCCATGAAGGCGGTCGCCATCATCAGCAGGAAGATCACCACGCCGAGCATCCACAGCAGCTCGCGCGGCGCCTTGTAGGAACCGTAGTACAGCCCGCGCCAGATGTGCACGTAGACCACGATGAAGAACATCGAGGCGCCGTTGGCGTGCACGTAGCGCAGCAGCCAGCCGTAGTTCACGTCGCGCATGATCCGCTCGACCGAGTCGAAGGCGTGATTCACGTGCGGCGTGTAGTTCATCGCCAGGAAGATGCCCGTCGCGATCATGATCAGCAGGGTGACCATCGCGAGGGCGCCGAAATTCCAGAGGTAGTTGAAGTTACGGGGCGTCGGGAACGTCCCGTACTCCTTCTCCATCATGGTGAACACCGGCAGGCGCGCGTCGATCCAGCGCACGACGGGGTTCTTGAAATCGCTCTGGTGCAGGCCGCTGGCCATGGATCGCAGCCCTCCTCAGCCGATGCGGATCTGAGTGTCGGAGGTGAAGGTGTAGGGCGGCACCACCAAGTTCTTCGGCGCCGGCCCCTTCCGGATCCGCCCCGACGTATCGTAGTGGCTGCCGTGGCAGGGGCAGAACCATCCGCCGTAGTCGCCGTGCGGGTCGGTCGGCTTCTGGCCGAGCGGCACGCAGCCGAGATGCGTGCAGATGCCGATCATCACCAGCCATTCGGGCTTGATCACCCGCTGGGCGTCGGTCTGCGGATCGCGCAGCTCCGAGACGGGCACCTGCTGTGCTGCCTCGATGTCCTGCTGTGTGCGATGGCGCACGAAGACCGGCTTGCCCCGCCAGACCACGGTCACCGCCTGCCCGACCTGGATCGGGGAGAGGTCCACCTCCGTGGTCGAGAGCGCGAGCACGTCGCGCGAGGGGTTCATCGAGCTGATGAAGGGCCAGACGATCGCGCCGGTGCCGACCACAGCAAAGGCACCGGTGACCAGCTTCAGGAAGTCGCGCCGCTTGCCGCCGCCATGCTCCGGCTCGGCGCCGTGCGCCGCCTCGGCCCCGAGAGGCGCCCCGGGGTGGGTCGCCAGCGTCTCCGCCATTCCGTCTCGTCCCTAACGAGGGTCGAGTCCCGCCTAGCCACCGGACCCGACCGCCTGCCCAACCATCCCTCCAATCGACCGCGCCGCGCGCCATGCGCGCTGCGCCGATCGAGCCGCGCGAGGACCTGCGCTGCCGCCCTCGCGCCGCGCGCGCTTATAAGGGCACCTCCTGGGGGTGGCAATCCGCCGCCCCGCCCACCGCCCGGGCCGAACGGCCCAAGGAGACTTACGAAACGCCATGAACACCGCCGCTGCCGCCCCCGAACCGCGCGTTCCCGCCGCCGATCCTCCGACGGCAGCAGCACCGATGGCCGAGCGCGCCAGGATCTGGTTCGAATCGCTGCGCGACCGTCTCTGTGCCGCCTTCGAGGCGATCGAGGACGAGGGCGACTCCGGCCCTGCGGCCATCCCCGCCGGCCGCTTCGTGCGCACCGCCTGGGACCGCCCCGGCGGCGGCGGCGGCGTGATGAGCGTCATGCGCGGCGGCCGCGTGTTCGAGAAGCTCGGCGTCAACGTCTCGACCGTATATGGGGAGTTCTCCTCGGAGTTCCGCCGCCAGATCCCCGGCGCGGAGGAGGATCCGCGCTTCTTCGCCACCGGGGTCTCGCTGGTCGCGCATCCGCGCAGCCCGCGCGTGCCGGCGGCGCACATGAACACGCGCTTCATCGCCACCACCCGCGCCTGGTTCGGCGGCGGCGGCGACCTCACCCCGATGCGCCTGGACGCGCCGGAGAGCGTCGCCGACGCGGCCGAGTTCCACGCCGCCCTGAAGGCGGCCTGCGACCGCCACGACGCCACCTACTATCCGCGCTTCAAGGCCTGGTGCGACGAGTACTTCTTCCTCCCCCACCGGAACGAGCCGCGCGGCGCGGGCGGCATCTTCTTCGACTGGCTCGGCGACCGCACTCCCGGCCATGGCATCGAGGCGGATTTCGCCTTCGTGCGCGACGTGGGCGAGGCCTTCCTCGCCGCCTATCCCGCGATTGTCCGGCGCCGCATGCACGAGCCATGGACCGCGGAGGAGCGCGAGCACCAGCTCGTCCGCCGCGGCCGCTACGTCGAGTTCAACCTGCTCTACGACCGCGGCACGCTGTTCGGGCTGAAGACCGGTGGCAATGTCGAGGCGATCCTGATGAGCCTCCCACCGGAGGTGAAGTGGCCCTGACGGGCGCGGGCACGCTGCGGCAGCCGGCTCGCGCCGCCCCGGACTCGGGACCTGCCGTGACCAGGGAGTCCCGGCAGGTCCCGGAACCTCCCGGGGCCACCCCCACC
>JADGHI010000318.1 GCA_019689515.1 Acetobacteraceae bacterium
GTCCTGCGGGCGTCGCCGCGCGCCGCGCCGTTGCCCCGTGCCGCCCCCGCCGGACGCCGCCGCGCCTCCTCCAGCCCGGCGCGCAGCAGGGCGCCCGCCGCCCAGCGCAGCACTTCGAGGACCTCCTCGTCCTTCTCGATCCGGCAGACGTCCTTCATCACCACCACCGCCTCAATGCCGATGGTGAGGGAGAGCGCGGCGCACAGTCGGCGCCAGTCGCGCTCCGGCAGCTCCCGCCGCAGCGGAGCGAGCGCGGTGTCCAGCCAGCGCCGCCGGCGCCCCTCGCGCAGGGGCGGCGCCTCCTCCCCGGCGCGGCGGCTCTCCAGCCAGTGGTCGAGATAGGCGCGGAGCGCGCTGCGCATCGGCACCTGCTCGGTGAGCAGCACCGGGATGAAGGCATCGAGCAACTGCCGCAGCCGCGCCTCGGGGTCCCCGTCCTCCGGCAGGGCGGAGAGCATCGCCTCGACCGGTGCGACGGCGGGGGCGAGCTCGGCCACCTCGAGCAGCAGGGCCTCCTGCGTGGGGAAGTAGCGGTAGGCGGTGGCGCGCGAGACCCGTGCCGCTTCGGCCGCCTCGGCCACTGTCGGCGGCACGCCGCGGCGCAGCAGTTCCGCCGCCGCGGCGACGAGCGCCGCGCGCGTCCGTTCCTTCTGGTTGGCCCGCGGGTCCGGCCGAGGCCGGGCCGCCGGCATCTTGTCCTTGGAATCTGCTTGACCTGAGACCGACATCGCATGATGATACTTCAGTCTCACGAAGAGACGCAAGTCCTGTCACCCCGGAGGAAGGGCGGACGACCATGGGCACCATGACCCGCGAGCAGGTGGACCGGCTCATCAACGAGCACTTCGCCTACGAGGCGGCGGACGACGTCGAGGGCGTCCTCGGCAGCCTCGCGGAGGACGCGGAGCACGAGGTCATCCCCTCCCCCATGGGGATGCTCAATGACCGCAAGCAGATCCGCGCCTTCTACGAGATGCTCTTCCGCGACCTGAAGGGCGAGAGCGTCACCCCCGTGCGGCGGCTCTACGGCGACGGGTTCGTCGTGGACGAGGCGATCTGGCACGGCCACATCGCCGACGGCCGCCCCTTCCTCTGCGACGGCCGGAGCGGCCCGGTGAGCTTCCGCCTGCTGCACGTCTTCGAATTCCGCGACGGCAAGATCACCCGCGAGAATGTCTGGTGCGACCTGGCCGCGATCCAGCGCCAGCTCGGCTGCGCCGCCCGCTGAGACGCGGGACGGCAACACCTCCACCGCGCGGCCATCCCATGCGAAGCTGAGCCCGGAACCGCGCCGGCCGGTGACGGACGGCACCCCATCGGGAACGGGATGTGGAGGGAAGGCCGCCATGAAATTCGCGCTGCACTTCGGCAACAACGCCTTCCCGGACGCCGCAGGTGCGGCACGACTGGCCCGCCTGGCCGAGGCGGCCGGGTTCGATTCCGTCTTCGCCGTGGACCACGTCGTGATCCCCGAAGACTACGCTAGCACCTACCCCTATTCGGCCACCGGGCGGCTGCCGGGCAGCGGCGCCAGCGCCTATCCGGACCCGCTGATCTGGATGGCCTTCGCGGCGGCGGCCACGACGCGCCTGCGCTTCATGACCGGCGTCATCATCCTGCCGCAGCGCAATCCGCTCGTGCTCGCGAAGCAGGTCGCGACGCTCGACCACATGAGCGGCGGGCGGATTGAGCTCGGCATCGGCGTCGGCTGGCTGAGGGAGGAGTTCGCCGCGCTCGGCGTGCCCTTCGAGCGGCGCGGCAGGCGGGCCGACGAGTATGTCGCCGCCATGCGCGCGCTGTGGCGCGAGGACGGCGCGAGCTTCGCCGGCGAGTTCGTGAACTTCCAGCGCGTGAGCTGCAACCCGAAGCCGGTTGCGAGGAGCGTCCCGATCATCGTCGGTGGCCATTCCGAGGCCGCGGCGCGCCGCGCCGGGCGCCTCGGCGACGGCTTCTTCCCCTCGATCGGCGCCCAGGTGGACACCATGCCCCTGCTTGACGTCGTGCGACGCGCGGCGGAAGCGGCGGGCCGGGATCCCAGCGCCGTCGAGATGATCACCGGCTGCCCCGACGCCCTGCCCGGCTCGGGCAAGGACCCGCTGGCGGCGGTCGAGGAGCGCCGCGCACGCGGCATCGGCCGGATCGTGCTGCCGGTCAGCGCATTCCTGCCGGACCTCGAAGAGAGCCTCCCCCGCTTCGGCGAGACGGTCATCCGCGCCTTTGCAACGGGCTGAGGCGACCGGCGCCTCACCGGCCGCGGCGGAATTGCCCGGTTGCGCCATGGGCATGGCGGCCAGGGCAGCGCGTGTCGTGGGATGGGCCGCACCTTCGGAGGAACGAGATCGGCACGCAGCGCACGTTCCGCATCATCCCGCATGACGATGCGGAACCGCTGCGTCTGACCGGAACGGCGCAGCTGCCCGACGAGCCCTAGCGGCCCCCAAGCCGTTGTTTCAGTTGCTGCTTCTGCCGATGAGTCGCGACCGAAACGACACTCGATCTGGCGGGCGCGTGAGGCGTTCAGGGCAATATCTTGTGCCGAAGCCGTCCGCTGGGCATTTTCAGGCGCGGGGTTGAAAGGCGGTTTTGAAAGGGTGCCAGCGATGCAGATCATCGCCGACTTACTCCTCGCGCTCGCCTACCTGTGCCGAGCGCTCCAGCGCTGGCTCGACACCCGGCGCTGATCCCAGGGCGGGCGGGGGCGACGTCTTCCGCCCGCCTCTCCAGGGTGCGGCGCGACAATCGTTCGGAGAGAAGCGGCCCACCACCCTCGCACCGCATCCGGGTGAGCAGAGCAGGGCGTTGAGGCAGCAGGTTCCCGTCAGTGGGATCCAAGGCGCATGCTCGCGCTCCTCGCCTCCGAACCGACACAGCGGCGTGGAAGATTCCGCCTTTACCTTCCGTCGCGGCTGCCCCTAGGCTCGAAGTAAAGCCAAGACGCCAGCGGCCGTCACAGGGTACGCGGCAACCTGGGAGGAGCATTCCAAATGGATGGTTTCATCAGAGGTGCAGTGCCGGAGTGGCGTTGCCCTGGCCGGTGTCTATGCCCGGCCGTGAGGACGCACCTGACGCGATGACTGTCCTTCGTTCATCCCGGCGCGCCCTCCTGGGCGCCGCCTCCGCCCTCGCAGTGCCCGGGCTCGCCCGCGCCCAGGGCCGAGGCCCCGACGGCTGGCCGCATGGCCGTCCCGTCAGCCTGGTCATCCCCTTCTCGCCGGGCGGCGGGACGGACGTCGTCGCCCGCATCCTGCAGGAGGACTTCGCCGAGACGTTCGGCGGCAACTTCCTCATGGAGCACAAGCCGGGCGCCACCACCACGCTCGGCGCGCGGTATGTCGCGCGGTCGCGCCCCGATGGCTACACGCTGCTGATCGGCAGCAACTCGGCCTTCGCCCTGGCGCCCTTCGCCTACAGGAATCTGGGCTACGATCCCCTGGCCGACTTCACGCACATCAGCCTGATCTACGGGTCCGCCTACCTGCTGGTGGCGCATCCGCGCTGGAGCAGCTTCCAGCAGGTGATCGAGGCGGCGAAGCGGGAGCCGGGCCGGATCTCCTACGGCACCTGGGGCGTCGGCTCGATCTCGCATCTCCTGATGCTCGAGATGAACGAGCGGACGGGGACGGAGATGCTGCACGTCCCCTTCGGCGGCCCCGCGCCCGCGCTGACGGAGATCCTGGCCGGCCGCATCGACCTGATGTTCACCACCTTCGCCCCGGCGCGCGGGCACGTCCTGGAAGGACGGCTGCGCGCCCTCGGCGCGCCGCACGAGCAGCGGCTGGCCGAGGTGCCGGACGTGCCGACCATGGCGGAGCTCGGGCTGGCGGATTTCCTCGTCAGCACCTGGTGGTGCCTGGCCGGGCCCGCCGGCTTGCCGGCGCCGCTCACCGCGGCTCTGGCGCAGGCGGTGCGCACCACCACCGAACGACCGCTGGCCAAGCGGCTTAGTCAGGAGTTCGGCCTCCTCCCGCTGCCCTTGGGACCCGAGGCGATGCGCGCCCGCATCCAGCGCGACCTCGCACTGAACGAGGGGCTGATGCGCAAGGCGGGGATCAGGCCGGAATAGGCGCCGGCGCGCTGTGCCCGGCGCGACCGGCGCGTGGGCCACGGCGATGCGCGTGGCGCGTCGCCCCGCCTCGCCACCACGACGGCCTGCGCGGCACCGCTGGATTTTTGCTGCTCTCCCGGCGAGGGCCGCCGCGCTGAATGGCTACAGGCCCGGCGGGTAGAAGTCGCCATGTTCCGGCGTCAGCGGCCGCGCAGCAGGCCGAACTCGCGGAGCAGCGGCGGCAGTTCGGCGAACGGGGCTTGGATGTGCGCCTCGTAGGTGCGGCCGCCGGTCCGCCAGGGGCTAAGGTTCGGCCGCGCCATCAGTGCGTCTCGTGCGGGTCGTTGACCATCCGCCCGCAGGAACGCCGCCTCTTAGGCCGCGTCCTGCGCATCGGCCAGGCGCACTCCGTCACGATGCATTCCCCCTCGCCCTGCTGCGCGACGGCAGGCAATCCTTCGACCGGAACCTGCGCACGCTGTTGGAGCGCAAGCACGCGCTCATGCGGGATGTCCTGATGCCCCCGGCCGCCACGGACGCCGACAGGGGGGGGTTCCTGTCCGCGAGCGTGGCCGGCGCATAAGGCGGCGCGCCTCAGTGCGCGGATCAGATTCGAGAAAGCATGCGAGCGTCCGCGGTGCGGATGCAGCCGAAGCCGAAAGGGCCGCAGGCCGCGATCCGGGCCGCCGCGCTGCGCTGACACCACCGCGCGGGCACCGCCCGGAATCCCGGCGGCGCCGGGCATTGCCGTCCGCCCCAGGTGACAGGTGGATGGCTTGAGGTCCGGCACGGCAGATGAAGGGTGCGCCGGCAGGCAACGCGGCATCAGCCACCACCGACGCGGCGGGTGCGGTCCGCGCCGCCGGGGGCGCCGTGCAACTTCGGGCCGTGCGGCCGCTTCTCGCTTCGTCGCGTCCCGCGGGTCCGGCAGCGCCTCGTCCGGGGCCTCCGCATGCTCCGCGAGGGTGCGGGAGGACTCCGATGACCCGCATCATTACCGGCCTGTTCGACGCGCGCGCCGACGCCGAGCGGTGCGTCGAGCACCTGACTCAGGAGTACGGTGTCGACCCAGCCGAAGTTGAGATCCACGCCGCCGGCGAGGAGAA
>JADGHI010000319.1 GCA_019689515.1 Acetobacteraceae bacterium
CCCACAGGCCGAAGCCCCCGCCCCGTTCGCCCCCGCCGGCGATCGTTCTCCTCAGCTCGGCCGCCCGGCGCTGCAGCCAGCCGCTGCGCAGGCGCGCATAGAAATCAAGCGACTCCCTCCGCAGCGCATCGAGGGATTCGATGTTCTGCTCGCGCAGGTCGAGGCCGCCCACGGCGCCGCGGGCGAGATTCCCTTCCCAGGGGATCAGCCAATTGAGAGGGTTGAGGAAACCGTCGCCGACCAGCCCGACCGTATCGCGGATCGTGGATGGACCGGCGACCGGCAGCACGAGGTAGGGCGATTCGCGGGCGCCCCAGACATAGAGCGTCTGGCCGAAATCGCCGGTGCGCCGCGCGATTCCCCAATCGGTCGCGACGTCGAACAGGCCGCCGAGCCCGGCCGTCGAGTTGAAGAAGAAGCGCATCGTGGTGTGGCCGGCGTCCTCCAGCCGGCCCTGCAGGATGTTGTTCACGAGGATCCGCGGTTCCTCCAGGTTTTCGAGGAAGCGGCGGATGCGCACGCGGGCGAACTCCGGCACCACGGCGCGATAGGCCCGCGCAGCCGGGAGGATCACGGCGTCGTCCAGGGCGAGGTTGAAGTCCAGCACCTCGCGGTTCACCGTCTCGTTCGGGTCGCCGGGATCCGTCGACTCGTCCTCGGCGGAGCCGTTTGCGCCGGCGGTGGCGCAGGCGGCGAGCGACGCGAACAAAAGGACCAGGATGAGCCCGCGGAGCAGGCTCCGATGGAATCGGGGGGAGTGCATCCGGCTACCATACCGGATCGCGCGGCGAAGCCGACAACCGCGAATTCGTGCGTGCTGCCCATCTGTCCGCCGGGCCCGCCACGCGGGTGCAGCCAGCCGGTCGGAGCGCGTAACGACGCCCGGCGAGGCAGTGGACGAGACGCATGGGCGATCCGACATGCATGTGGGAGCACGCAAGTCCGGCCGGGCCGGCTGCTTGCCCGCGGGGGGCCGTTCCTCCGCCGAATGCGATCCTTCGGCCCTTCCAGCGATGCCGCCTGCCGGGCTAGAGGACACGCCCATGGGCGGGCAGATCACCACCGAGGACTTCGAGCGGGTCGAGATCCGCGTCGGCACCGTCGTGGACGCCCAGCCCTTCCCGGAGGCGCGCAAGCCGTCGATCAAACTGTGGGTGGATTTCGGCGGCGTGATCGGGGTGAAGCGCAGCTCCGCCCAGCTCACCGTGCACTACACGCCGGACCGGCTGATCGGCCGGCAGGTCGTCGCAGTGGTGAACTTCCCGCCGCGCCGCATCGCCGGCTTCGAAAGCGAGGTGCTGGTCCTCGGCGTGCCGGACGAGAACGGAGCGGTCGTGCTGCTCCGCCCCGACTTCAAGGTGCCCGATGGCGGGCGGATGTACTGAGCCGGCCGGGCCACGCCGCATGACCTCGCCGCGCTACTACACCGTCACCTGGGACCAGCTGCACCGCGATTCGAAGGCGCTCGCCTGGCGCCTGGTCGCCCTCGGGCCTTTTGCCGGGATCGTCGCCATCACGCGCGGCGGACTGATGCCGGCGGCGATCGTGGCGCGTGAGCTCGAGTGCCGGGTGATCGAGACCGTCTCGATCCTGACCTACGAGGAGGAGGAGCGGGGCGAGCCGCGTGTGGTCAAGCTGCCCGCCGCCGCCGGGGACGGCGAGGGCTGGCTGCTGGTGGACGACCTGGTGGACACCGGCAGCACGGCGCGGGCGGTGCGCGCGCTGCTGCCGAAGGCGCATTTCGCGACGGTCTATGCGAAGCCCCAGGGCCGGCCGCTGGTGGACACCTTCATCACCGAGGTCAGTCAGGACACCTGGATCCTGTTCCCCTGGGACACGGAGCCGCAATTCATCGCGCCGATCGCGAAGGCGCATGCGAATGGCGGCGGAGGCGCAGGGGGTTAGTTCACGGGCGGGCGGCATGCCTTGGCCGGCGACTCCAGCAACCACCGCGCACCGCGCATCCCTCGGGACCATGCATCCCCGCAAAGGGGGGAAGGACGTGAGAATCGGCCCCCCGGATCGGCGCCAGCGGCGTTTCTGTACCCCCGCACTGCCGCTGCCGGCCGGCACCACGAGCGATCGCCGCCCCACTGCGGCCTGACCGCCGGGGCGTCCGAAAAAAATTTGGTCGCCCCAGTCACATCCGGCGCCCCTGCCTCGTCCTATGGGCGACAACCCCATGGAAGGAAGGCTGCCATGACGCCCCGCCTGGACTACTTCTCTGTCGCCCCCCAGCTTCTGCAGGCTGTGCGGAACCTTGAGACGGCCGTCGCCTCCAGCGGCCTCGAGCGCAGCCTGATCGAACTGGTGAAGATCCGCGCCTCCCAGATCAATGGCTGCGCCTTCTGCATCGACATGCACACGCGCGACGCGCGCAGGGCCGGCGAGACGGAGGCCCGGATCTACCTGCTGGACGCCTGGCGTGAGGCCCCGCACTACACCCCGCGCGAGCGCGCCGCTCTGGCCTGGACCGAGGCGCTGACGCTGGTCGCCTCCACCCACGCGCCCGATGCGGACTATGACGGGCTGAAGCCGCATTTCACCGACGAGGAGATCGTGAAGCTCACTCTGCTGATCGGCACGATCAACCTGTGGAACCGCCTCGCCATCGGCTTCCGCGCCGTGCCGCCCCTGGCCGCGGCGCCGGCGGCGGCGGCCTGACCATGCCGCCGGGCGAGCCCGATCCCGTCGAGCACTTCAACCAGCTCCGCGCCGAGCTGATCGGGCTCGCCTACCGCATGACCGGCTCCCTCGCGACCGCCGAGGACATCGCCCAGGAGGCATTCCTGCGCTGGCAAGCCGCCGACCGCAGCCGCATCGAGGTGCCCCGTGCATGGCTTCTCAAGGTCGCGGCCCGCCTCAGCCTGGACCACCTGAAGTCAGCCCGGCACCGGCGCGAGACTTACGTCGGCCCCTGGCTCCCCGAACCCGTCCTTGAGTCCGAGGAGCCGCCCCAGCAAGCCGCCCACGAGCGCGCCCAGGACCTGTCCGTCGCCTTCCTCCTCACGCTCCAGCGACTCTCCCCCGCCGAGCGCGCGGCCTTCATCCTGCACGATCTCTTCGAGACGCCCTTCGCCGAGATCGCCGCGCTCCTCGGCCGCAGCGAGGCGGCCTGCCGCCAGCTCGCCCCCCGCGCCCGGGCCCGCCCGGGGGAGGCCCCCCCCCGCCATCCCGTCACCGGCGCCGAGGCCCGCCGCATCGCCCGCGCCTTCCTCGCCGCCGCCCGCACCGGCGACGAGACCGCGCTGCGCGACCTGCTTGCGCGGGACGTCGTGCTGCACACCGACGGCGGCGGCCTCCGCCCGGCCGCTCTCAACCCGATCGAAGGCGTGGACAAGGTCGTGCGCTTCCTCGCTGGCCTCGCCCGCAAGCGGGCTGCGCCCCCGTCTCCGCTCCTGCACCTCGGCTGGATCAACGCCTTGCCCGGCTTCGTCACGCTGGAGCCGGACGGCCTGCCCCAGACCACCGCGCTGGAGGTCCGGGACGGCCGCATCGCCGCGATCTACGTCGTCCGGAACCCGGAGAAGCTGGCCCTGGTCCGAGCGCAGCTCCGCGTGTGACGCGTCCCGGCGCGGCAGGTGAAGGCCGCCGGAGGATCGCCGCATCCCGCCTCGGGTGTTTCCACCCCGGGCGATCGCGGCCTATTCCTCTGCTGCGCCCTCCCGCGACACCAGCACCTTGTCCACGCGCCGGCCGTCCATGTCCACGATCTCGAACCGCCAGCCGGCCCAGACGATGCGGTCGCCCTCCTTCGGCACCCGGCGCAGCAGAGCGAGCATCAGCCCTGCCACCGTGTGGTAGGTGCCCTCCGCGGGCAGCGGGGGAAGGTCGAGCCGCGCCTTCAGCTCGTCGCTCGGCATCATGCCGTCGAGCAGCAGGCTGCCGTCGTGCCGCCGCACCGCCTCGTGCCCGTTCCCGCCTGGCGCGGGCGTGCCTGCCTCCGGGCCCAACTCGCCGATGATTGCCTCCAGCAGGTCGGATGGCGTGACCACCCCCTCGAAGCTGCCGTACTCGTCCATCACCAGCGCCAGCCCGAGCGCATCGCCCCGTAGCCGCTGCATCGCGTCGAGCGCGGAGAGCGTGTCGGGCAGCACCATCGGTTGGCGCAGGGCCTTTGCGAGCGACAGCGGCTCGCCGGCGAGAAGCTGGTCGAGCAGGTCCTTTGTCGCTACCACGCCGAGCACGTTGTCGATTCGCCGGTCGGCCAGGACGAAGCGCGTGACCGGCGAGGCGCGGATGCGCTCGGCGATCTCCGCCGCCGAGGCGTTGCGGTCGAGCCAGGCGAGCTCGTTGCGCGGCGTCATCAAGGCGCGCACCGGCTTGTCGGCGAGTCGCAGCACGCGCTCGATCATTTGCCGCTCCTCGGTCTCCAGCGCGCCGGCCTCCTCGCCCTCGGCGACGACGGCCTTCACCTCCTCCTCCGTCACCGACTGGTCGATCGGGCGGGAGACGCCGAGCAGCCGCATGACCAGCTCGGAGGAGCGTCCGAGCACCCAGACCAGCGGCGCGGAGAGCCGCGCCAGCCCGGCGAGCGGACGCGCGACCAGGGCGGCGATCGGCTCCGGGTTGCGCAGCGCGAGCTGCTTCGGCACCAGCTCGCCGAGGATCAGGCTCAGATAGGTGATCGCCAGTACCACCAGCGCGAGGGCGATCGCATCGGCCTCGGCGCCGATGCCCGGCAGGGTCCGGAGCGCATCGGCCAGGCTGCCGGCGAGGCGCGCACCGCCGAAGGCGCCGGCCAGGACGCCGACCAGGGTGATGCCGACCTGCACGGTGGGCAGAAAGCGCTGCGGCTCTTCCGCCAGGCGCAGGGCCGCGCCGGCGCCCGCGCGGCCCTGCCGCTGCATCGCCAGCAGTCGCGCCCGGCGGGCGGAGACCAGGGCGAGCTCGCTCATCGCAAAGACGCCGTTCAACAGCACCAGAAGCAGGATGACGAGAATCTCGACGGCGGTGGCCATGTGGGAGTCCTTCGAGGCAACGGACCGGGCCCCGGGTCCGGAGCGCCACCTTCTAGCGAAGCTCCGCCCCGATTGGCGAACGCTCCGGCGTTGATGGCGGTGTCGGCGCCTTGGAAGCTCCGGTCGCGGACGCACGCGGCGAGGCTGCGGCGATCAACTGCCGGTGTGATCGGCGGGCGCGCCACAGAG
>JADGHI010000320.1 GCA_019689515.1 Acetobacteraceae bacterium
GCATGCCCGCCGCCTCCGCCACCGCGCCGCCCCCCGCCAGCACCAGTCCGAAACCGGCGGCGAGGTGGCGCAAGGCCGCCCGGCGCCCATATCCCGGTGCGATTCCCACAGCGACCGACACGATGGATGCCCCTCTTCCGGACAGCCTCTCCGCTGCCCCGCCATCACCACTGGCCCCCACGGCCGCCGCCCGCACCGGTCCCGATCCGGGGAGGGCCGGAGCAGCGGCGCCGCTGATCGAGGCCGCCGGGCTCACCTTCACCGTTCGTGCCGCCTCCGGCCCGGTCAACATCCTGCGCGGGGTGGACCTCACCGTCACGGCGGGCGAGGCGGTGGGGCTCGTCGGGCCATCGGGCTCGGGCAAGACCTCTCTCCTGATGCTGCTGGCGGGGCTCGAACGGCCCACGGGCGGGGCACTGCGGATCGCGGGCCACGACCTCGCGGCGATGGACGAGGATGCGCTGGCGCGGTTCCGCCGCGAGCATATCGGCATCGTCTTCCAGGCCTTCCACCTGATCCCGACCATGACGGCGCTGGAGAATGTCGCCGTGCCGCTGGAATTCGCCGGCCGCGGGGACGCCTTCGACCGGGCCGCGGAGGCGCTGCGCTCGGTCGGGCTCGCCCACCGGCTCGAGCACTATCCGGGCCAGCTCTCGGGCGGCGAGCAGCAGCGGGTCGCCCTGGCGCGCGCCGTGGTCGCCGCGCCACGCCTGCTGCTGGCGGACGAGCCGACCGGGAACCTCGACCGCGCCACGGGGGCGCAGGTGATGGAGCTGCTGTTCGACCTGCGCGCTCGTCTCGGCACCACCCTGCTGCTGGTCACCCACGACGCGGCGCTCGCCGCCCGCTGCGAGCGGCAGGTGCGGATGGAGGACGGGCGGATCGTGGGGGATGACGGCGGCGGTGGTGCCGCCGGCGAGGCGGTGCCGGGGGCAGAATGAGGCGACGCGCCGCCACCCTCGGCCTCGCCCTCCGCCTCGCGCGGCGGGAGCTGCGCGGCGGCGTGCGGGGCCTGCGGATCGTGCTCGCCTGCCTCGCTCTCGGCGTCGCCGCCATCGCCGCGGTCGGCACGCTGCGCGCCGCGACCGAGGCTGGGCTCGCGGCCGACGGCGCGCGCATCCTCGGCGGCGATGCCGAGATCGCCGTCAGCCACCGCCCGATCCCGGAAGCCGCACGCGACTGGCTCCGGACCAGAGGCGCCACGGTCTCCGAGGTGGTGGAGATGCGCGCCATGGCGATCGCCCCCGCTTCCGGCGAGCGCGCGCTGATCGCCCTGAAGGCGGTGGACGCGGCCTATCCCCTCTATGGCGAGCTCCTTCTCGATCCACCCGGGCCGCCGCCCGGCCCCGGCGAGGTGGCCGTGGAGGCGGCGGTCGCCGAACGCCTCGGCCTCAGGCCCGGCGACCGGGTGCGAATCGGCGAGGCCACCCTGACCCTGCGCGGCGTGATCGCGCAGGAGCCGGACCGGGTGGCGGGCCCTGCCCTGTTCGGCCCGCGTGCTCTGATCTCCCTCGGCGATACCCTGCCGGCGACCGGGCTGGTCCAGCCGGGCAGCCAGCTCCGTTACGAATACCGGTTGCGCCTGCCCCCCGGCACCGACAAGGCCGCCTTCCTGCGGGCGCTGCGCGCCGAGTTCCCCGATGGCGGCTGGCGCGTGCGCACCGCGGACGCCGCGGCGCCGGGGGTGAACCGGTTCGTGGACCGCGCCGCCTCCTTCCTGACCCTCGCGGGGCTGACGGCGCTGCTGGTCGGCGGGATCGGCGTGGCGACGGGCGTGCGCGCCTGGCTCGACCAGCGGGCGCGCACCATCGCCACGCTGCGTTGCCTCGGCGCCCCGGCGGGGGTGATCTTCGCGACCTATCTGGTGCAGGTGCTGGCCCTGGCCGGTCTCGGCATCGCGATCGGGCTTGCCGCCGGGGTCGGGCTGGCGGTGGCGGCGGCGCAGCTGCTCGCGGGCGCGCTGCCGGTGCCGCCGCGGCTCGGCCTCTATCCGGCGCCGCTCGCCCTGGCCGCGCTGTACGGGCTGCTGGCCGCGCTCGCCTTCGCGCTCTGGCCACTCGGCCGGGCGCGGGAGATTCCCGGCGCGGCGCTGTTCCGCGACGCGGTGGCGCCAGCCCGGCGCTGGCCCGGGGCCGGCATCGCCGCCGCCGTCGCGCTCTCCGCCCTGACCCTCGCCGCCCTGGTGGTGGCGACGAGCGAGGACCGGCGCTTCGCCCTGTGGTTCTGCCTCGCCGCGGCGGCGACGCTGGCGCTGTTCCGGCTCGGCGCCTGGGCGCTGATGGCGGCGGCACGGCGCGTGCGGCATGTGCGACGCTGGCCGGCGCTGCGGCTCGGCCTTGCCAACCTGCACCGGCCCGGCGCGCCGACGCCGCTGATGCTGGTCTCGCTCGGCGTGGGCCTGACGACGCTCGCCGCGATCGCGCTGATCGAGGGCAATCTGCGCCGCCAGATCGCCGAGCAGATGCCCAGCAGCGCGCCCAATTTCTTCTTCATCGACATCCAGTCCGACCAGGCCGCGCGCTTCGACGCGCTGGCGGTTGCCCAGCCGGGCGTGACGGAGGTGAAGCGCGTGCCGAACCTCCGCGCCCGCATCGTCGCGGTGAACGGCACCCCGGCCGAGCAGGTGCGGGCGAGCGAGGGTACCGCCTGGGCGCTGCAGGGCGACCGCGGCCTGACCTACGCCGCGCGCCCGCCGGAGGGGACGCGCCTCGTCGCCGGGCAGTGGTGGCCGGAGGACTATCGCGGCCCGCCGCTCGTTTCCTTCGACGCCAACCTGGCGCATGGCTGGGGCGTCGGGGTGGGCGACACCATCACGGTGAACGTGCTCGGCCGCGACATCCCGCTCCGCATCGCCTCCCTGCGCGATGTCGAGTACCGCACGCTCGGCATCAACTACGCCATGATCGCCTCGCCCGGGCTGCTGGAGGCGGCGCCGCACACCCACATCGCCACCGTCCGTGGCGCCGCGGCGACCGAGAACGCGGTGCTGCGCGCGATCACCGACGCCTTCCCCAACGTCTCCGGCATCCGCGTGCGCGACGCGCTGGAGGCGGTGGCGGCGCTGCTCGCGCGGATCGGCACGGCGATGGCGGCGACCGGCTCGGTCACGCTGCTCGCCGGCGCGCTGGTGCTGGCCGGGGCGGTGGCGGCGGGGCGGCGGCGGCGGGTGCGCGACGCGGTGGTGCTGAAGGCGGTCGGCGCCACGCGGGCGCAGATCCGCGCCGCCTTCCTGGTGGAGTTCGGGCTGCTCGGCCTGACCGCCGGGGTGCTGGCTTCGGTCGCCGGAACCGCCGCCGCCTGGGCCGTGGTGACGTTCCTGATGCGCGCCGACTGGGTGTTCCTCCCCGGCACCCTGGCGGCGACGGTCCTGGGCTGCGCGCTGCTGACCCTCACCTTCGGCTATGCCGGCACCGCGCTCGCGCTCCGCGCCAAGGCGGCGCCCTGGCTCCGCAATGAGTGATCGGCCGGAGGCGCCCGTCCTCACCCCAAGGGGATCGGGCGGCGTCGAAAACCCGGCGATTGGCATGGCAAGGCGCTCGGCTTGTCCCTAGATTTGGGAGTGAGGGTGGCGTTCCCAGGAGCGTCGCCCGCGCCGGGTGTGAGGGCTGGGAAACCGGACGGACGGGCGGCAGGCAGGCGAAAGCCGCGACTGGCTGGCCGGTTCTTCGGAATCTGGTTGGACCGGGTCGGAATCCGGTTGAACTGGGTTAACTTTCCTCCATATACCTCTTCCCGGCGGGGATTTCCCCTGGGAGGAGTTTCACGACCAATGGCCCTTCGTCCCGACTATCGACTCCAGACGGGTGCGCCGGCGGGCTGGGGCCGCGTGGCAACCGCCGACGCGGCCGCCATCGATGCCGGGCTCCGGGCGTATATGCTCCGGGTCTACAACTGGATGGCCTCGGGGCTGGCGCTGACCGGCATCGTCGCGCTGCTGATCGCCATGAGCCCCGAGCTGCAGGCGATGTTCTGGCAGGTCAGCGCGCGCGGCGGCTACCGCGTCGTCACGCCGACGCTGCTCGGCTGGGCGGCAATGCTCTCGCCGCTCGCCTTCGTCCTCGTGCTGAGCTTCGGCATCAACCGCCTGTCGCAGACCGCAGCCCAGGCCGTGTTCTGGCTGTTCGCCGCCGCGATGGGGGCGAGCCTCAGCAACATCTTCCTGCGCTACACCGGTGAGTCGATCGCGAGCACCTTCTTCATCACTGCCGGCATGTTCGCCGCGGTCAGCCTCTACGGGTACACGACCAAGGCCGACCTGACGCGGATGGGCAGCTTCATGATGATGGGGCTGATCGGCATCATCCTCGCGTCGCTGGTCAACATGTTCCTGCAGTCCACCGCGATGCACTTCGCGATCAGCGTCATCGGCGTGATCGTGTTCGTGGGCCTCACCGCCTACGACACGCAGCGGATCAAGTCCGACTACATCGAGTACGCCTACGCCGAGGGCACGGAGCTCGCGGGCAAGCGCAGCGTGATGGATGCGCTGGCGCTCTACCTGAACTTCATCAACCTGTTCATGCTGCTGCTGCAGTTCCTGGGCGTGCGGCAGAGCAGCGAGTGATGCTTCCGCCGACCGGCTGAGAACTGACGCCAGGAGGGCCGCAGGGGGCCCCGGGATCCGATCGGTCCCGGGGCCCTTCCTGTTTCCGGCCGGGGCGGGCGACGAGCGGTAGGCCTCCGCGTTGTTGCACCGGTATCGTCGCCCGGGCAGGTCGCCCCCCTTCCGCCGGACCGTCCCAGCAGCACGCACCGACCCACCCGATGCCACAGGACAGCCACCTCCCGCATCCCACATCCCTGGCCGCAGCGCATGGTGGCGGCGGAGGCCCGCAAGGGCAGGGCCACGGCCACGCCCATGCCGGACACGGCGGCCTCCACCATCACCACCACCACCACCACCATCACGGGACGCCTTCGGAGCACGGCTTCGCCCTCGCCGTCTGGCTGAACCTCGGCTACGTGATCGTCGAGGCCGCAGGGGGGCTTTGGGCGGGGTCGCTCGCGATGCTCGCCGATGCCGGGCACAACCTCTCCGACGTGCTCGGCCTGGTGCTGGCGCTGCTCTGGCTCTTATACACAAA
>JADGHI010000321.1 GCA_019689515.1 Acetobacteraceae bacterium
GCGCGAGGCGGAGGACCGCCCGCTCGACGCGCACCGAATTCGGCGTGACGGAGCCGCTCGCCTCCAGGCCGGCGATCGCGATGCGCCTGCCCTCGCCGAGAGCGACCGTCCCCGGCCCGGCGCGCAGCGTCGCCTGCGCGGCCTCGGGCTGCCAGGTGCGGCCGTCGAGCGCGACCTGGAACGCCGCCTCCACCGTCGCGTCCAGCATGCCGAGCGGGGCAAGGCCCGGCGCGGCGCGGGCAAGCGCACCGGGGCGGATCGAGGGCAGGGCCAGGCCGAGCTCGACCCGCGCCGGCTCGCCGCTGGCGCTGCCGCTCAGCCGGATCGGCACCCATTCAGGGCCGAGCCGGAGCGTCGCCGTGCCCTCCCCCTGCAAGCCGCCTTCCGGCTGGCGGCGGAGCGCCAGTTGCGGCTGCTGCAGCCACCACACGCGGTCGAGCTGGCGGTCCACGATCAGCAACAGCCCGCCCTGCACCTCGACCCGCCGCAGCGCCGAAACCGGCGTCGCCTGGGAGGGCGGGCGCATCAGCTCGGCCAGCAGCCGCGCCGCGTAGGCGCCGGCATCCGCCGAGGCGGGCGAGTCCTCCGGCGACGGCGGCGCAGCGGCCTCGGCCTCCGCCGGGGCTTCGGCGGCGATGCCCAGACGGATCGCGCCGTCTTCCCCTCGGACCAGGCGCAGCACGGGCCGGTGCAGCTCGATCACGCGCGGCGCGATCTCGCCGCGGAGCAGCCAGCTCAGCGAAAGCGTGACCGACGCCGCCGGCAGCGCCGCCCGCACCTGTCCGGTGGTGAGCTCGACCAGGCGCACATCATCGAGCAGGAACTCGATCGGCGAGAGGTTGCCGGCGCGCCACCCCTCCCAGGCGATGCGGGCCGAGCCGATCTCGAGGCGCATGTCGCCGGTCTCGGCATTGGCCCGGCGCTCGATCTCCCGTGCCAGTGCGGGCAGGTCCATCGGCCCCTGGGCGAGGCGCCAGGCGAGGCCGCCAACCGCAAGCCCGCCCAGGATCGCCAGCGCGAAGACCGCGCCGACCGCGCGGCGGACCCAGCGCCACGCTTGACCGCCGGGACGGCTCAAGGCACGCCTCTCCGGTCATGTCGCAGCCCTGGATCAGCCCCGAGCGGCTGCCCCAAACGCCCTTCGATCCACAGGCCGCGACGCGGCTGGTCGAGCAATTCGCCGAGCGCGGCACGGCCGAGCGTGCCTTCGCGACCAGCGCCGCCGGTGCCGCGCTGCTCAACGCGCTGGGTGGGCACAGCCCGTTCCTGTCGGAGCTGGCGCTGCGCGAATCGGCCACCCTGCTGCGCCTCGTGGAGCGCGGGCCGGACGAGGCCTTCGCCCTCGCCCTCGACCCGCTCGGCCGGGCCGACCCCGGGGCGAGCCGCGCCGCGGTCGGCGCGCTGCTGCGCCAGGCGAAGCGGCAGGTGGCGCTGATCGCGGCGGTGGCGGACATCGCCGGGCTCTGGCCGCTCGACCGAGTGACGGGCGCTCTCTCGGACCTCGCCGATGCCGCGCTGGACTATGCCTGCGCCCATCTGCTGCGCGACGCCGCCCAGCGCGGCGAGCTGCGGCTGCCGGGCGGTGGCCGGTCCGACCCGCGCGCCATCGCCCGCGGGTCCGGCCTCGTCGTGCTCGGCATGGGCAAGCTGGGCGGGCGCGAGCTCAACTACTCCTCGGATGTGGATCTCCTGGTCCTCTTCGACCCCGAGGCCGCAGCCTACCACGCCGACCGCGCCCAGGCCTGCTACCTGCGCATCGCGCGCGACCTCGTGCGGCTGATGGAGGAGCGCACCGCCGAGGGCTACGTCTTCCGCACCGACCTGCGCCTGCGTCCCGACCCGGCGGCGACGCCGCTCGCCGTCTCGATCCCGGCGGCGATCTCCTACTACGAGTCGATGGGCCAGAACTGGGAGCGCGCGGCGATGATCAAGGCGCGCCCGGTGGCCGGCGACCGCGCCGCGGGCGAGGCCTTCCTGCGTGAGCTCCGTCCGTTCGTCTGGCGCCGTCACCTCGACTTCGCCGCCGTCGCCGACATCCATTCGATCAAGCGGCAGATCCACGCCCACAAGGCGGGGCACGGCGCCTATGACCAGATACAGGTCGCCGGCCTGGACGTGAAGCTCGGCCGCGGCGGCATCCGCGAGATCGAGTTCACCACCCAGGTCCTGCAGCTCATCTGGGGCGGGCGCGACCCCGCGCTCCGCGACCCGACCACGCTCGGGGCGCTCGCCGCCCTGGCGGGTGCCGGCAAGCTGGACCGCCGGGCCGCGGCGGACCTCGCCGACGCCTACGTATTCCTGCGCACCGTCGAGCACCGGCTGCAGATGCTGGCTGACCGCCAGACCCACCGGCTGCCGGAGGACGAGCAGGGCCTCGCCCGGATCGCGAGCTTCCTCGGCTTCCCGAGCCTGGAAGCCTTCGCCACTACGCTGACCGGCCACCTCTCGCGGGTCGAGCGGCACTACGCCCGGCTGTTCGAGGCAGAGCCGAGCCTCGGTTCCGCCGAGACCGGCGGGAGCCTCGTCTTCACCGGAGTCGAGGACGATCCCGCCACCATCGAGACGCTGCGCTCGATGGGCTACGCGAATCCCTCCGGCGTGGCCGCGATGGTGCGGAGCTGGCACCACGGCCGGCCGCGCGCGACGCGCAGCGAGCGGGCGCGCGAGCTGCTGACGGCGCTGATGCCGGCCCTGCTCGCCGCCTTCGCGCGCCAGCCGCAGCCGGACGCGGCGCTCGCGCGCTTCGACGCGGTGCTGATGCGCCTCGTCGCCGGCGTGCAGGTGCTCTCGCTGCTGCACCACAACCCCGCGCTGCTGGACCGGCTAGCCGGCCTGCTCGGTGCGGCACCGGCCCTCGCCGACCACCTGGCACGCAACGCGGCGGCCTTCCACGGGTTGTTGTCCGGCACGCTTGCGGCCGCTGGCGCGGGACCCGGCGCCGCCGCCACGCTGCCGGCCCTCGTCAAGGACGCGCTCCACCTGGAGGAGGCGCTCGAGGCCGCCCGCCGCCTCGCCAGCGAGCGCAAATTCGAGATTGACGCGGCGGCGCTCGAGGGGCTGCTCGACGCCGACGCCGCCGGCGAGGCGCGCAGCGCGCTCGCCGACGCCGCGATCAGCGCGCTGCTGCCGCGCGTGGCGGCGGACTTCGCCACCCGTTATGGCAAGGTCGCGGGCGGTGCGCTGGCGGTGGTGGCGCTCGGCAAGCTCGGCGGGCGGGAGATGCTGCCGGGCTCCGACCTCGACCTGATCCTGATCTACGACCACCCGCCGGAGGCGGAGACCAGCACCGGCGGGCCGCGCTCCCTGCCGGTGAGCCAGTATTTCATCCGTCTGGCGCACGCCGTCGTCGCCGCGATCACCGCGCCGGGCGCGGAGGGCCGGCTCTACGAGGTGGACATGCGGCTGCGGCCATCCGGCAGCAAAGGCCCGGTCGCGGTCTCCCTAGCCTCCTTCGAGCGCTACCACGCGGAGAACGCCTGGACCTGGGAGCGCATGGCGCTGACTCGGGCGCGCCCCGTCGCCGGGCCGCCGGCGCTGCGCCGGAAGATCGCCGCCGCGATCCGCGCCGCGCTCACCACGGCGCACCGCGATGGGGGCGAGGCGGCGGTGCTGCGGGACGCGGCGGCGATGCGCGCGCGGATGCTGCGCGACCTGCCGCCCGAGGGGCCATGGGACGTGAAGCTGATGCCCGGCGGCCTGGTGGAGGTGGAATTCATCGCCCAGGCGCTGCAACTCGCCCACGCCGCCAAGCGCCCCTCGCTGCTGGCGCCTGCCACGCGGCACGCCCTCGCCAATCTGCGCAAGGCGCGCATCCTCCCCGCGGAGGAGGCCGAGGCGCTGATCGCGGCGGACCGGCTGTGGCGCACCATCCTCGGCCTGATCCGCCTGACGGTCGGACGCCGGCGCGAGGCAACGCTGCCTGGCCCGGTCGAGGCGGCGATGCTGCGCGGCGTCGCGCCCCTGTTCGCGCCCGAGGACCGGCCGGTTGACCTCGCCGCGCTGCATGCGCAGATGCAGCGCACGGCCGAAACGGTCCGCGCGGTGTTCGAGCGCCGGATCGGCCGGATCGACGTCACGGCGACGGGGGAGAGCGGCACATGAGCGCGACGACCGAGGCGGGCGCGACACCTGCGGCGGGACCGGCCGCGGAGGGGCAGGAGGCGCCGGACTTCCGCATGCCGGCGAGCGGTGGGCGCGAGGTGAGCCTCGCGGCGATGAAGGGCCGTCCCTTCGTGCTCTACTTCTATCCGAAGGCCGATACGCCGGGCTGCACCAAGGAGGCTTGCGGCTTCCAGGAGGCGCTGCCCGCGCTCGGCAAGCTCGGCATCGAGGTCATCGGCGTCTCACCCGACAAGCTGCCGGCGATCGAGAAGTTCGCGCAGAAATACGGCCTGCAGTTCCCCCTCGCCTCCGACGCCGACCACAAGGTGGCCGAGGCCTACGGCGTGTGGGTCGAGAAGTCCATGTACGGGCGGACCTATATGGGCATGGAGCGGTCCACCTTCCTGATCGGCGCCGATGGCCGGATCGCGAAGGTCTGGCGCAAGGTGAAGGTACCGGGCCACGTGGCGGCGGTGGCGAAGGCGGCGGAGGCGCTGGCGCGGTAGGCGCCTCCCTTCGGGCAGGCCAGATCACGGCGTGCGCGGCCGGACCCGGAACCGCGCGGGGCCTCGCTTGCGCTGGCGAGTCCGGCGCGGCGCCCGCCCCGACCTGCTTCGGATGCATCGCAACCCACGGCGGTTGATGCCGCGCGATCCGGAGGCTGACGGAAGGACGGCCCTGGCGCCGACGGGCGCGGAGCTCGCTCACCCCGACCCACAGGAGACCTCTGCGAAACGCCTTGCTGATGGCGGCTGTCGCTGATTCGCTTGGGCAAGCGCGGCGACGGCGGAGGCGTAGATGGGCCAGCGGCGGATCGGACAGGGCAGCCTCGCGGAGGCGCTGTTGCCGGCGGGGACGGGTTCCAATCGTCGGCTGGACCGCATCGCCGGCCTGATCGACTGGGCGCCGATGGAGCGCCTGCTCGCGCCACTGCGCGCGCCGATAGGGCGGCCTGGCTACCCGCCGCTGGCGCTGTTC
>JADGHI010000322.1 GCA_019689515.1 Acetobacteraceae bacterium
CCGGCCGCGGTCGCCCCGCTCGCCGCCGCCGCCGCGCCGGCGGCGCTGCGGCTGGTCGGAGGCCGGGTGATGCTCGCCGCCGGTCGCCGCCGCTTCGGCCGGGTTCGTGGGTTCACGTGCCATGCTGCGACTGCTCCTCAGAACGACAGCCCGCCCTCGCGGGCCGCGTCCGCCAGGGCCTTGACCCGGCCGTGGTAGAGATAGGGACCGCGGTCGAAGACGACCTTGGTGACGCCTGCGGCCAGCGCGCGCTCTGCCACGCGCTTGCCGACGACCGCCGCCGCGGCCCGGTCGGCGCCCGTGCGGAGCTGCTCGCGCAGCTCCTTCTCCAGCGTCGAGGCCGCGGCGAGGGTGCGCCCCTGCGCGTCGTCGATCACCTGGGCATAGATGTGCCGGCCCGAGCGGTACACGGAGAGCCGCGGCCGCCCGTTCGACTTGATCTTCAGCGAGTAGCGCAGCCGCCGCCGGCGGCGCTCCTCCAGTGCGAGCTTCTCGGTCGCCATTACTTCTTCTTGCCCTCCTTACGGAGGATCACCTCGTCCGTGTAGCGGATGCCCTTGCCCTTGTAGGGCTCCGGCGGGCGGAAGGCGCGGATCTCAGCCGCCACCTGGCCGACGCGCTGCTTGTCCGCGCCTTCGACCTTGATCGCGGTCGGCCGCTCCGTCGTGATGCGGATGCCCTCCGGGATGGGGTAGCGGATCTCGTGGCTGTAGCCGAGGTTCAGCACGAGCTCCTTGCCCTGCACCGCGGCGCGGTAGCCGGTCCCGGTCATCTCCATGGACTTCGCGAAGCCGGTGGAGACGCCCGTCACCATGCCCTGGATCAGCGACCGCGTGGTGCCCCACATGGCGCGGCTGCGACGGTCATCGCTGCGAGGCTTCACCGCTACCTCGCCAGCGCCGACCTCGACATCCACATCGTCCGTCAGGTCGAGCTTCAGCTCGCCGTTCCGGCCCTTGGCGACAAGGGTGCGGCCCTGCAGCGCCACCTGGACGCCCGCGGGAACCGGCACGGGATACTTGCCGACGCGAGACATGGTTGCAACGCCTCCGCTCAGAACACGCGGCAGAGGACCTCGCCGCCGACATTGGCGGCGCGGGCCTCGGCGTCGCTCATGACGCCACGCGGGGTGGAGAGGATGGAGATGCCGAGGCCGTTGTACACCTTCGGCAGCTCCTTGATCTTCGAATACACGCGCCGCCCCGGCTTGGAGATGCGGGTGATCTCCTTGATGGCGGGCTCGCCCTCGCTGTACTTCAGCTCGATCTGGAGCTGCCGCACGCCGGGGCGCAGGTCCGCCGCGCGCCAGGCGCGGATGTAACCCTCGCGCTTCAGCACCTCGCAGACGCTCTCGCGCAGCTTGCTGTGCGGCGCGACGCAGGTGCTCTGCCGCGCACGCTGCGCGTTGCGAATGCGGGTCAGCATGTCGCCGAGGGGATCGGACATAGACATTCCGTGTGTCCCCCTTCCCTACCAGCTCGCCTTGAGCAGGCCGGGGAGCTGGCCCTTGGAGCCGAGCTCCCGCAGCATGTTCCGGCTGAGCTGGAACCGGCGGTAATTGCCCCGCGGGCGGCCGGTGATCGCGCAGCGCAGGCGCACCCGGTTCGCCGCGCCGTTGCGCGGCAACTGGGCGAGCTTCAGCGTGGCCTCGAAGCGCTCCTCGATCGGCAGCTCGCGGTTCATCACCACCGCCTTGAGCGCAGCACGCTTCGCCGCGTGCAGCTTCGCCAGCCGCGCGCGCCTGTTGTTCTTCTCGACAGCCGACTTCTTGGCCATTCGGTGTGATCCTCCGGAACCTGCCGGCCACGCAAAGCGGGCCGGCGGTTTTCCAAGCCTATCCCGTGAACGGAAGGTTGAAGGCCTTGAGCAGGGCCTTGGCTTCCTTGTCCGTCTTCGCCGTGGTGACGAACACGATGTCCATGCCGCGGACCGTGTCCACCTTGTCGTAGTTGATCTCGGGGAAGACGATCTGCTCCTTCAGGCCGAGGGCGAAATTGCCGCGCCCGTCGAAGCCCTTGTTGCCCGGAAGACCGCGGAAGTCGCGCACGCGCGGCAGCGCGATGGTCACGAGCCGGTCGAGGAACTCGTACATCCGCGCCTTGCGCAGCGTGACCTTGCAGCCGATCGCCTGGCCCTTGCGGATCTTGAAGCCGGCGATCGCCTTCTTGGCGAGCGTCCGCACCGGCTTCTGTCCGCTGATCAGTGTCAGGTCCGCCACCGCGGCGTCGAGCTTCTTCGCATCGCCCGCCGCCTCGCCGACGCCCATGTTGATGACGATCTTCTCGAGCTTCGGCACCGCCATCGGGTTCTTGTAGCCGAACTCCTCGATCAGCTGCTTCCGCACCACTTCATCGTAGTAGCGGCGCAGCCGCGGAGCTTCGGACGGAGCGGCCTTGGCCTCCTGCGCCACGGCCACGGCCGCGACCTGCCGGTCGGAAGCCGGAGCCGCCTGCTGCGCACTCCGGCTGGCCCCCTGCGTCCGCGCAGCGGCGCCCTTGCCAGCCTTGCCGGCGGCGCCGCCCTTGGCGCCGCCCTTGCCCTTCGTCCCGCTCATGCGTCAAGCACCTCACCCGAGGACTTGGCGTAGCGCACCTTCCTCCCGTCCTCGAGGACGCGGAAGCCAACGCGCGTCGGCCGGTCCGACTTCGGATCGATCAGCGCGAGGTTCGAGAGGTGGATCGGCGCCTCCTTCTCGATGATCCCGCCGGGCTGGTTCAGCCCGCGCGGCTTCTGGTGGCGCTTGACCATGTTCACGCCGCGCACGAGGGCACGCCCCTCGGACGGCATCACGGTGATCACCTCGCCCCGCTTGCCCTTGTCGCGACCGCTGAGCACCTGCACGCGGTCGCCCTTCCGGATCTTCGCCGCCATGGCCCTACAGGACCTCCGGCGCGAGGCTGATGATCTTCATGTACTTCCTCGCCCGCAGCTCGCGCACGACGGGGCCGAAGATGCGCGTGCCGATCGGCTCGCCCTGGCGGTTGATGAGCACCGCCGCGTTGTTGTCGAAGCGGATCGCAGTGCCGTCCACCCGCCGCACCGGATAGGCGGTGCGAACGATGACGGCACGATGGATCTCGCCCTTCTTCACCTTGGCGCGCGGGATCGCCTCCTTCACGGAGACCACGATCACGTCGCCCACGCTCGCCGTCTTGCGCTTCGACCCGCCGAGCACCTTGATGCACTGCACGCGCCGCGCGCCGGAGTTGTCGGCGACGTCGAGATTCGATTCGACGCTGATCACCGCCAGGTCCTCCTCACGCCTGCGCCGCTGGGGCCGCCGCCGGCGACGCCGGTGCGCCGATTGTCTTGCCCTTCACGAGCGCCGGCCGCTCCACCGGCTCGCCGTTCCGGCCGACCACCAGCCAGGTCTTGCGCTTGCTGATCGGGCGGCACTCCTCGATCTGAACGAGGTCACCCTCCTTGCAGAGATTGCCCTCGTCGTGCGCCGCGTACTTCTTCGAGCGCTTAATGAATTTCTTGTAGAGCGGGTGCATCACGCGACGCTCGACAAGCACCGTGACGGTCTTGTCCATCTTGTCGCTGACCACCCGGCCCGTGAGGACTCGCTTCGGCATCGCCGCCGGTCTCCTCTCAGCCCTGCTTGCCGGCGGACGCCGTCGCCTGGGCGCGACGCCGCTCGTTCATCACCGTCTTCACCCGCGCAATGTCGCGCCGGACCTGCCGGATGCGGCTGACCGCCTCCAACTGACCCGTGGCGCGCTGGAAGCGCAGGTTGAACTGCTCCTTGCGCAGGTCGAGCAGCATCGCCTGCAGCTCGTCGCGCGACTTAGCACGCACGTCGCCGATCTTCATCGCCTCAGGCCTCCGCCCCGGTGCCGAGCCGCGTGACGATCTTCGTCTTGATCGGCAGCTTCGCCGCTCCGAGACTCAGCGCCTCCCGGGCCGTCTCCTCGGGAATGCCGTCGATCTCGAACATGATCCGGCCTGGCTTGACCCGGCAGATCCAATACTCAGGCGAACCCTTGCCCGAGCCCATGCGGACTTCGGCCGGCTTGGTGCTGACCGGGACGTCCGGGAAGACGCGGATCCAGACGCGGCCGGCGCGCTTCATGGCGCGCGTGATCGCGCGCCGCGCCGCCTCGATCTGGCGCGCCGTGACCCGCTCGGGCTCGAGCGCCTTCAGGCCATAGGCACCGAAGTTCAGCGTGAAGCCGCCCTTGGCGAGGCCGTGAATGCGGCCCTTATGGGCCTTGCGGAATTTGGTGCGCTTGGGCTGCAGCATCGTCTTTCACATCACCGCTGCGGCGCCTGTTCCGCGGCGCGCTTGTCCTGCGCCATCGGGTCGTGCGCCAAAATCTCGCCCTTGAACACCCACACTTTAACGCCGCAGGTGCCGTAGGTGGTCTTCGCCGTCGCCTGGCCGTAGTCCACGTCCGCGCGCAGCGTGTGCAGCGGCACCCGCCCTTCGCGGTACCATTCCATACGGGCGATTTCGGCCCCGCCGAGACGGCCGGAGCAGTTGATCCGAATGCCCTGGGCGCCGAGCCGCATCGCCGACTGCACGGCGCGCTTCATCGCGCGGCGGAACGCAACGCGGCGCTCCAACTGCTGGGCGATGCTCTCCGCCACGAGCTGGGCCTCGATCTCGGGCTTGCGGATCTCAAGGATGTTCAGCGCCACCTCGGCACCGGCCATCTTCTGGAGATCCTTGCGCAGGCTCTCGATGCTCTCGCCCTTCTTGCCGATGATCACGCCCGGGCGCGCCGCGTGGATGGTCACCCGCGGCTTCTTCGCCGGCCGCTCGATGACAATGCGGGACACGCCCGCGCCCTTCAGGCGGTCGCGGAGCATCTCGCGCAGCCTGATGTCCTCGTGCAGCAGCTTGGCATAGTCGTCGTCGGCGTACCAGCGGCTGTCCCAGGTCCGGTTGATCCCGAGCCGCAGCCCGATCGGATTGACTTTCTGGCCCATTCTTACGCCGCCTCCTGCCGGGCCGGCGCGGGCGCCTCGGGCGCGCGCTCCGCCACCACGATGGTCATGTGGCTGAGCCACTTCTCGAT
>JADGHI010000323.1 GCA_019689515.1 Acetobacteraceae bacterium
GGGGGGGGGGTGTTGGGGGGGGGCGGGGGGGGGGGGGGGGCCGGCCCCCGACCGCATCTGGCGGTCGGCCGACCGATCCCGCAAGCGATGCGCGCGTTGCGCGCGCACACGTCTGGGGGAGATGAGCCTGCCGCCGGCACAACGTACGACGCCGCAACGGGTTGTCGCCTGGGAGGCCAGGGTTTGCCGCCGACCGGCCAGGCGCCGGGCGGGTCAGCACCCCTCAGGCGATCCGCATGCCCCGCGGCGCCGCGGCGAGCACGACGGAGGGCAGCGGCCGGCGGTCGGGCGGACCACCCTTCCCCGTTTTCCGTGAAACACAGACCCGGCCGGGGTTCGTCCTCAGGCCGGCAGGCCAGCACCCGGGCCTGCGGGCCGCGGCGCCGGTGGCGTCGCGAGCAGCACGGGGCGAAGCAGCAGTGTGATGGCGAGCTCCCAGCCCAGGGAGACCATCAGCAGCTTGCCCATGCTCGCCGTGCCGGGATGGCTCGACAGCCAGAGGGCGCCGAAGGCGGTCGCGGTCGTCAGCGCGCTGAAGACGACGGCGCGCATCAGGCTGGACTGCAGCAGGTCCGACTCCCCCGCCCGCCAGGCCAGCACGAAATAGATGCTGAACGCCACGCCGATGCCGATCAGCAGCGGCAGCGCGATGATGTTGGCGAAGTTGAGCGGCTGGCCGATGAGCACGCAGGTGCCGAGGGTGAGCACGCCGCTCAGCAGGACCGGCAGCATCACCAGGGCCACGTCGTAGGCCCTGCGGAGCGCCACGAAGAGCAGCGCGGTGATCACGAACGCGGACAGTGCCGCCGCCTGGAGGAAGGCGACGACGATGCTGTCGCCGGCCTCGCGGGTCATGATGGGGACGCCGGTCGCCGTGGGCGCGATCGCCTGCACCGCCTCCGAGAAGCGCCGGAGCGCCGCGTCGTCATTGGCGGCGTCGCGCTGCGGGAAGACCTGCACCCGGGCGCTTCCGTCCGCCGCAACCCAGTCCGAGACCAGCTCGGGCGGCAGGCTCTCCCGCGTCACGGGACCTGCTTCCAGGAGACGGCCCGCCTGCCGGAGCATCGTCGCGAGCGGATCGAGCACCGCGCGCGCGGCCGCCGCGCGGGCCTCGGGGGACCCCGCGGCGAGACGGTCCAGCGCGGCGGCCAGGCGGCGCGCCTCGGCGGCGCTCGCCCGATTCGCCGTCGCCTCCTCTTCCTCCTCATCCGCGACGCTCCGCAGAGCCGCAGCGGTCCGGGAAAGGCTCTGCACCACCTCGCGGTCCGATGGCGGCTCCCGCACCTCCACCGGATCGAAGGTGAGCGCGAGCAGCGACGCGGCATCCCGGATGACGGCGAGCTTCTCCTCCTGGTCGCTGGGGATGAAGCTGCTGAGCGTGACCGCCCGCGACACCTCCGGCAGGGCCGCCAGGCGCCCGGCCAGCGCATCGGCCGCCGCGAGCGACGGGGCGAGCACCTCGATCGTGTTCGGCGTCCGGTCCAGGTCCGCCATCAGGTCGGCGAGCGTGGCCATCGACTCCGTCTCCGGGTTTCGGAGGTGCAGCGGATTGGAGTCGAATCGCAGCATTGGCAGCAGCGCCACGGAGGCCAGGGCGGCCGCCCCGCCGGCCGCGAGCACCCACCGGCGATGCCGGCGCAGCCGCCCGAGAACCGGCGCAAGCCGCGCGAAGCCCCCGCCACCCTCCTCAAGGCTGTCGCCCGGCGTGGGGCGGAACAGCATCAGCAGTGCCGGCAGGACGGTGAGGCTCATGGCCAGGGCGATCAGCATGCCGAGGCCCGAGATCAGGCCGAGTTCCGACACGCCGAGATAGCTGGTCGGCAGGAAGGCGAAGAAGCCCGCGGCGATCGCCAGGGCGGCGAGGGTCAGTGGCCTGCCGAGGCTGCCGCCGGCAGCGGCCAGGGCGTCCGGCAGCCGGGGTCGCATCAGCCGCTCGGCGCTGCAGCGGACGCAGAGCTGGATGCCGAAATCCACGCCCAGCCCCACGAAAAGCGGGATGAAGGCGACCGAGATCAGGTTGAGCCGGCCCACGGCCAGCAGGCCGACGCCCGTGGTGACGACCAGGCCGAGCACCGTGGTGACCAGGATCGCCGCCAGGACACGCAGCGAGCGCACGGCCAGCCACAGGACCAGGAGCAGCGCAGTGACCATGGCGCCGGTGGTGAGCGCCGCGTCGTCCGCGAGCGTCGCGAACTCCTCGTCGGCCAGCGGCACGGGGCCGGTCAGGCGCAGGCGGATGCCGTGATCGGCGTCGAGGTTCAGCGCCCGCGCCGCCGCGCGGATGGCCTCGCTCGCCTCCGCGCCGGGCTTGAGCGCGCCGTAGTCCAGCACCGGCTGGACCAGGACGAAGCGCCGCGCGTCGTGGGACCGGGCGGTGGCGGCGGTGGCGGCCGGCGCATCGGCGATCAGCCGGCGCCATGAGAAGAAGGCGGGCCTGCCCTCGGCCGCGGCCTCGAAGACATCGGCGAAGGCCGCCATGGGGCGCTGGAGTTCGCGCAGGCTCACCGCGCCGGCGCCGACCCCGTCGATCGCGGCCGAAAGGCTGGTCATGACGCCGCGGAGGCTGGGATCGGCGGACAGAGTGCCGAGGAAGGGCTGGGCCGCGACGAGCTGCTCGGTGGTGGCCTGCACCTCGGGAAGCGGCATCAGCAGCAGGCCGTTGCGCTCGAAGAAGGGGCCGCCCTCCGGCTCCGTCACGCTGCGGAAGTGGCGCGTGTCCTCGCGGAGCCTGGCCGCCAGCGCGGCGGCGGCCTCGTCGGCCAGCTCCGGCGTCGCGGCGTCTATGACCACCACGGTCGAGTCGGCGAGCCGCGGGAAGGCCGCGTTGAACGCCGCCCGGTTCCGCCGCCAGTCCAGCTCCGGGGAGAGCAGCTCCGCCGTGTCCGTGGTCATGGCGAAGTTGCGTGCGGTGTGGACCAGCGCGGCCGCCCCCAGGAGGAGGGCGAGCAGCAGGACCAACCAGGGCCTGCGGCAGCTCGCCGCGACGATCCGGCCGACAAGGGACATCCGGGCGGTCACCTCGGCGCCCGGGAGACGGGAGAAACCGGCGAAAGGTCAGGAACGCAGGCGCGGCGGAACCGCATGCGCATCGTCGGCGTCCCTCCTCGTCCTGCCTGGGCCGTTGGGTGCTGGTCGGGCAATTTGCGCATGGTGGCCGCTGCCGTTCTAATCACGTCTCTTCTTCACGCATCGAACCGCAGCAGGCCCGAGGGGCGCCGCCGCTTCCCGGCGGCCCGGAAACCGCGGCGCCGATCACGCGCAGGTAGCACAAGGTGAGCACCAATACCCTGATCCATCGAATCGTTCGCCCCGTGGTGCGGCGCATCGCGCGCACCCGCATCACGCCCAACTACGTCACCACCCTGCGCCTGGTAACGGGTATCGCCGCCGCGGCGGCCTTCGCGGCCGGCGGGGGCTTCTGGCCGGCCGTCGGGGGCGGCGTCTTCGTCCTGGCCATGCTGCTCGACCGAGCAGACGGCGAATTGGCGCGCCAGAGCGGCCGTTCAAGCGCCTTCGGCCATCGTTACGACCTGGTCAGCGACTGCGCGTCCAACATCCTTGCCTTCATCGGGATCGGCGTCGGGGCCATGCCGAGCCTCGGCGCCCTCGGGCCCCTGCTCGGCATCCTCGCCGGGCTCGGGATCGGCGCGCTGTTCTGGCAGCTCAACGCGCTGAAGATCGTGGAACTCCGCCCCTACAGCGCATGGGGCGACCGCATCAACGCCGACCCGGACGATGCCTTGATCCTTGTCCCGGTGCTGGTCTGGTGTGGTGCCGCCGTGCCCGCCCTGATCGCCGCCGCGGTCATCACGCCGCTCGCGGCGCTGTGGATCGGCTTCGGCGCCTTGCGGGCGGCGCGCGGGATGTAGGGGGGACGGATCCGGCCGGCTGTCCGGCGGGCGTTCAGGCGCTCGCCGCCATCGTTCCGGCCACCTCCGCCACGGCTTCCAGCAGCCGCTCGAAGTCCCGGCGGTCCACGGCGCCGATGCAGCCGATGCGGAAGGTCTCGGCCTGGGTCAGCTTGCCCGGGTAGATCAGGAAGCCGCGCGCCGCGAGGGCGTCGTAGAAGGACGCGAAACGGAAGGGACGGTCCTCCGGCACCCGGAAGGTCGCGATGATCGGGGCCTGAACCGACTCCTCCAGATAGGGCTCGAAGCCGAGCCGGCGCATGCCGGCGAGGAGGGTGCGAAGGTTCTCGCGATAGCGCGCGAGCCGCGCCGCGGGGCCGCCCTCCGCCTCGAGCTGGCGCAGCGCCTCGACCAGAGCCGCGACGACCTGGACCGGCGGGGTGAAGCGCCACTGGCCATCCTTCTCGAAGCCGCGCCACTGATCGTGCAGGTCGAGGCTGACGGAGGGGCTGACGCCGGCGGAACGCGCCAGGGCCTCCTGCTCGACCAGGGCGAAGCCGATCCCGGGAACCCCCTCCAGGCACTTGTTCGCGGAGGCCATGACGGCCGTCGCCGGGATGGAGCGGAGATCGATCCCGATCGCGCCGAAGCTGCTCATCGCGTCGAGCAGGAGCCGCCGCCCCGCGCCGGCAACGGCCTCCGCGACCTCGGCGAGCGGGTTCAGCAGGCCCGTCGTCGTCTCGCAATGGACGAGGGCGACATGGGTCAGGCCCGGATCGGCGCGCAGCGCCTCGGCGACGCGCCGCGCCTCGACGGGGCGATCCTCGGGCCAGCGCAGCACCTCCACCGGACGTCCGAGGCGCCCGGCGATCGCCGCGATGCGCTCCCCATAGGCGCCGTTGGCGAGCACCAGCAGCTTGTCGGTGGGGCGGACCAGGGTGGCGACCGCCGCCTCGACGATGAAGGTGCCGGAGCCCTGCAGCGGCACGCAGACATGCGTCGCCTCGCCCTGCGCGACGGCGAGCAGGCGCGCGCGCAGCTCGGCCGTCAGCGCGATGAAGGCGGGATCGCGGGAGCCCCAGTCGCGCAGCATCGCCTGGCGCGTCGCGAGGCGGGTGGTGAGGGGGCCGGGGGTGAGCAGGATCGGGTCGGTCATCGCGTCGGCGTCCTCC
>JADGHI010000324.1 GCA_019689515.1 Acetobacteraceae bacterium
GGACCGCCTGGGCGACGAGGAGAAGTGGCGCAACCTCGCCCACCACCCGATCGCCGGCATCCTGCCGCCCGACGAGATCGAGGACTACCTCGCCGCCCGTCCGCCGGTGGAGGCGGTGCTGCACATGGGCGCGATCAGCGACACCACGGCGCGGGACGGGGACCTGGTGGCGGCGGTGAACTTCACCCTGCCGCTCTGGCTCTGGTCCTGGTGCGCCGAGGCCGGCGTGCCCCTGATCTACGCCTCCTCCGCCGCGGTCTATGGCGACGGCGCGCTCGGCTTCGACGACGACCCCTCGCCCGAGCACCTGGCCCGGCTGCGCCCGCTCAACCTCTATGGCTGGTCCAAGCTCGCCTTCGACCGGCGGGTGGTCGACCTCGTCGCGCGCGGCGCGACGGCGCCGCCGCAATGGGCGGGCCTGCGCTTCTTCAACGTCTACGGCCCGAACGAGTACCACAAGGGCCGCATGGCGAGCGTGCTGTTCCACAAGTTCCGCGAGGTGATGGCCGGCGCCCCGGCGACGCTGTTCCGCTCCGACCGCCCGGACATCGCGGACGGGGCGCAGGCGCGCGACTTCGTCCATGTGGACGACTGCGTGGACGCGATCCTCTGGCTGCTGGATCACCCGAACGTGTCGGGGCTGTTCAACATCGGCACCGGCACGGCGCGGACCTTCCTCGACCTGACCCACGCGCTGTTCGCCGCGCTCGGCCGCCCCCCCGACATCCGCTTCGTGGACATGCCCGCGGACCTCCGGGGCAAGTACCAGTACTTCACCGAGGCGCGGATGGACCGGCTGCGCCAGGCCGGCTGGACCCGCCCGCCGACGCCGCTCGAGGAAGGCGTGCGGCGCACGGTCCAGGATTTCCTCCTCCAGCCGGACCCCTATCGCTGATGCTGTTCGCCATCCCCTTCCCGCGGATCGACCCGGTCCTGATCGAGATCGGGCCCTTCGCGATCCGCTGGTACGCGCTGGCCTACATCGCCGGCATCGTGCTCGGCTGGCGCCTGGCGCGGCGCCTGGTGCAGCGCCCGCCCCGGGCGGCGACGCCGGAGCAGCTCGACGACTTCGTCGTCTGGGTGACGCTGGCCATCATACTCGGCGGGCGGCTCGGATACGTGCTGTTCTACCGGCCCGGCTACTATCTGTTCCACCCCTGGGAAGCCCTCTACATCTGGCACGGCGGCATGAGCTTCCATGGCGGCGTGCTGGGCGTGATCCTGGCGCTGTGGTGGTTCGCGCGGTCCAACGGGCTCGACTGGCTGCGCTTCGCCGACCGGGTGGTGTGCGTGGTGCCGATCGGGCTCGGCCTCGGCCGCATCGCGAATTTCATCAATGGCGAGCTGTGGGGGCGGGTGACCGATGTGCCCTGGGGGATGGTGTTCCCCGGCGCCGGCCCGCTGCCGCGGCACCCGAGCCAGCTCTACCAGGCGACGCTGGAGGGCGCGGTCCTGTTCACGCTGATGATGGTGCTGGTCTCGCGGCCCGGGCTGCGGGCGCGGAGCGGCTTCCTCTCCGGCGCCTTCCTCGCGGGCTATGGCGTGGCGCGGATCATCGGCGAGTTCTTCCGCCAGCCGGACCAACATCTCGGCTTCCTGTGGGGCGGGGCGACGATGGGACAGCTCCTCTCCCTGCCGATGCTGGCGGTCGGGGCGTGGCTGATGCTGCGGAGCCGGCCCGAGCCGGCGCGGGCGGCGGAGGGACAGACGGGCTGACGGCAGACCGCCGGCGGAGGCCAGTCAGGCGCCGCCGCGCGCGGGCCGGCGCGGCGAGATCCCGCTTCCCGTCGGGCGCAATCGGGACCAAGGTCCGAACGCAGTGCCGCATCCGGTTCCGAGGAGGGGGAGCCCGTGCCCGTGCGAGACCAGGCCGAATCCGTGGCCTCACCCTCGGAAAGGACGGCCGGCGGCGCACCCGCCGGGAACGCCATGCCCGCCGCGGGCGCGACGGGCGAGGTGTTCCGCACCTTCCTCAAGCTCGGCCTGACCTCCTTCGGCGGGCCGATCGCCCATCTCGGCTACTACCATGACGAGCTGGTGCGCCGCCGCCGCTGGATCGACGAGGCGGGCTACGCCGACCTCGTCGCGCTGAGCCAGTTCCTGCCCGGTCCCGCCTCGAGCCAGACCGGCTTCGCGCTGGGGCTGCTGCGCGGCGGCCTGCGCGGCGCCCTGGCCGCCTGGCTGGCCTTCACGCTTCCCTCGGCGCTGCTCCTGCTGGCGTTCGCCTATGGGGCGGCGGCCTTCTCCGGGCCGCTCGGCGCGGGCGTGCTGCACGGCCTCAAGCTGGTCGCGGTGGCGGTCGTCGCGCAGGCCGTCTGGGGCATGGCCCGCAGCCTCGCGCCCGATCGGGAGCGCGCCTCGATCGCCCTGGGGGCGGTGCTCGTCGTGGTGTTCCTCGGCGGCTCGCCCGGCCAGGTCGGGGCGATCCTGCTCGGCGCCCTGGCGGGCCTCGCGCTGTGCCGCGGGGGGCCGGCGAGCACGGTCGGGCACCTCGCCTTCCCGGTGTCGCGCAGGGCCGGCGCCGTCGCGCTGGCGCTGTTCGCCGCCTTCCTCCTCCTGCCCCCCGTCCTGGCGGGGCTGACGGGCGCGCAGGCCATCGCCCTGTTCGACGCGTTCTACCGCTCGGGCGCGCTCGTGTTCGGCGGCGGGCACGTGGTGCTGCCGCTGCTGCGGGCGGAGGTCGTGGATCCGGGCTGGGTCGGCGCGGACGCATTCCTCGCCGGCTACGGGGCGGCGCAGGCGGTGCCCGGGCCGCTCTTCACCTTCGCGGCCTATCTCGGCGCGGTGATGGGGCCGGAGCCGAACGGCGTCGCGGGCGCGGCCATCGCCCTGGTCGCAATCTTCCTGCCCGGCCTCCTGCTGATGTACGGGGCCCTGCCGTTCTGGGACGTGCTCCGCGCGCGCCCGAACGCGCAGGCGGCGATGCGCGGCGCCAACGCAGCCGTCGTCGGCATCCTGGGCGCGGCGCTCTACGACCCGGTCTGGACGAGCGCGGTGCTCGGCCCGCGCGACTTCGCGCTCGCCCTGGCCGGCTTCGTGCTGCTGACGGTCTGGAAGGCGCCGTCCTGGGTGGTGGTCCTGCTGGGGGCCGTCGGCGGCGTGTTCCTCACGGCGGCGTAGGGCCGCGCGAAGGGGCGTCCGGCACGGGGGCGGCCTCGGCCTCGCCTTCCGCCCTCACGCCTTCCAGACGATCCGCTCGGGACCCGGCGCGGTCGGGTCGCAGCGCAGCCACTGGCCGTTCATCACGCTCTGGCCCGTCATGCAGAGGATGAACCCCCAGTGCGAGATCACCAGCGTATCGTGCCAGTCCGGCAGCGCCGCCATCTCGGCCCGGAACAGCGCGGCGCGGGACTGGACCTGCTCCGCCGGCTCCTCGGTGGCGGGCCACCACACCTCCTCGATATGGGCGAGGTCGAGATGGGGGAAGCGCCGCGCCAGCTCCGTCACCGGCGTGCCGATGTCGCAGGTGAAGGCGTATCGCTCGCGCACCGTCGGCGTCACCAGCACCGGCAGGTTGAGGCGGCGGGCGATCGGCTCCGCGGTCTGCAGCGCGCGGGTGTAGGGGCTGGCGATGATGCGGCGGATGCGCTCGCCGGCCAGCGCCTCCGCCGCCGCCTCGGCCTGGCGGCGGCCGAGCTCGGTCAGCGGCGGATCCGGGATGCCGGGGTCGCGGCGGGTCGCGCCGAAGTGCAGATTGAACTCGCTCTGGCCGTGGCGCAGAAGGATCATCGGGGCGTTCGGAGGGGGTCTCGTCCGCGTTGAATCAAGGGCGATACCTGTCGGGTCGTCCCAGGGCAAGTCGCGCGCCGTTGCGGCGGCGGGGTCGCGCCCCTAAGTCTCGTGTAAAGGAGTTCGGCACAATGCAGGGCGGCGGCATCCCGATCGATCTGATCCTCTACGCCATGATCGCGGCGTTCCTGGTGTTGCGCCTGCGCAGCGTGCTCGGTCGCCGGACCGGGTATGAGCGGCCGCCCCAGCCGGACCGCGCCGCCGCGGGCTACGATCCGCGTGGCGCCCGCAATGCCGATGGCAGCGAGGCAGCGGCGGCCGACGGTCGCGCCTCTCCCGCCCTGCCCTCGGGGCAGCCGGCGGCGCGGCGCATCCTGCCGGACCCGCGCTCCCCCGTGGGCCAGGCGCTCGGCCGCATCCGCAGCGTCGATTCCGGCTTCGACCCGAACCGCTTCCTGGAGGGGGCCGAGGCCGCCTTCCGCATGATCGTCACCGCCTTCGCCGAGGGCGACCGCGAGACGCTGCGCGCCCTCCTCTCCGAGGACACCTATGCCGGCTTCGAGCAGGCCATCGCCGCGCGCGAGGCGGCCGGCGAGCGCCAGCGCACCGAGATCCGCGGCGTGCAGGAGATCGCCATCGAGGCGGCGGACCTGCGCGGCACCATCGCCGACATCACCGTCCGCTTCGTCAGCGACCAGGTGAACATGACCACCGGCCGGAACGGCGAGGTCGTCGCCGGTACCGAAGGCGTGACCGAGCTGACCGACATCTGGACCTTCCAGCGCGACCTGAGGAGCAGCGACCCGACCTGGAAGCTGGTGGGCACCCGCTCCGCCTGACCCGCGCGGGAGCGGCGGCAGCGGCGGCGCTGCCGCGACCGCACTCACGGCAATGGGATCCCATGCGGCGGGCGTCATGATTCGCCCGTAGCAACGAGGGCCGGTATGCTGCGCCCTATCGTGCTGCGCCCGCTCAACCTCGCCGCGCTCTGGCTTGCCCTTCTGCTATCGGCTGCCCCCGGTGGCGCCGGGGCGCAGCCCTCCTCGTCCCCGGCACTGCCACTGCCATTGCCGCCGCCGGAACCGGCGCCGCCTCCGCTGAGGCCGGTCTCCTGGCAGGAGGTGCCGGGATGGGCCGAGGACCGGCCCTCCGAGGCCCTGCCCGCCCTGCTGGAGAGCTGCCGCGCCCTCGCCGCCATGTCGCCGGAGCGCGAACTGGGCGGGGTGGCCGAGGCAGCGCAGCTCGGCGGCCGCCCCGCCGACTGGCGCGAGGCCTGCGCCGAGGCTGCCG
>JADGHI010000325.1 GCA_019689515.1 Acetobacteraceae bacterium
GGCCGCGCCGGAGGGCGGCGGCAGCGGGGGCGGCGGGACGACCCTCACCCTCGTCCTGCCGCCGGCGGAGGAGGCGGCGACGCCGCGCCCCTGATGCGGTCGTCGGGGAGGGGGGTGAGGCGCCCTCCGTCGTCCTCCTTGCACGACAGACCGGCCGGCGGACGGGACGCCGCCCGCCCCGCGCGCCGGCACGGGAGCCCCCGGGGCGGGTTGGTCGTTTGGCACGCTTGCGCGTTGCACCCGTACAGGGCATGGCGCGACATCGCCGCCGATTGGCCCGCGTGCCGTGCGGGCGGCGAACGCGCTTAGAACGAGGAGTGGATTGCGATGTTCGGTACAATCCGCGCGCTGGGTGCTACGGTCCTGACGCTGGCGGGGGTGGCCGCGGTCCTGCTGCCGTCCGCCGCGCGGGCACAGCAGCAGCCGGCGCCCGCCGCGGCGCCGGCCGCCAACACCGTGGAGGCGATCCGCTCGCGCGGCACCCTGCTCTGCGGTGTGAACACCGGGCTGGCGGGCTTCAGCGCACCGGATGCGCAGGGGCAGTACCGGGGCTTCGACGTGGACTTCTGCCACGCCGTTGCCGCCGCCCTGCTCGGCGACCCGGGCAAGGTGCGCTTCGTCCGCACGACGACGCAGAATCGCTTCACGGCGCTGCAGTCGGGGGAGGTGGACATCCTGTCCCGCAACACGACCTGGAGCTTCTCGCGCGACACCGCGCTCGGCTTCGACTTCCCCGCCATCACCTTCTACGACGGCCAGGGCTTCATGGTGCGGGCGGATTCCGGCGTTACCCGCGGATCGGAGCTCAACGGCGCCACGGTCTGCGTGCAGCCCGGCACGACGACGGAGCAGAACCTGGCCGACTGGGCCCGCGCCAACAGCATCCAGATCCAGCCGGTGGTGATCGAGCGGCTCGAGGAGGTGACGGGCGCCTTCTTCGCCGGCCGCTGCGACGTGTTCACCACCGACATCTCGGGCCTCGCCGCCACGCGCGCGGCGCAGGGGCCGCGCGGCGAGCAGTACCGGATCCTTGAGGACGTCATCAGCAAGGAGCCGCTCGGCCCCGTGGTGCGCCAGGGCGACCCGCGCTTCCGGGACATCGTGGCCTGGACCCATTTCGCCATGGTCGCGGCGGAGGAGTTCGGCATCACCCAGCAGAACGTCGAGCAGATGGCGCAGAACGACCCGCGGCCGGAGGTGCAGCGCCTGCTCGGGCGCACCGGCGAGCTCGGCCAGATGCTCGGCCTGCCGAACGACTGGGCGGTGAAGGTGATCAAGGCGGTCGGCAATTACGGCGAGGCGTTCCAGCGCAACCTCGGGCCGCTCGGCATCCAGCGCGGCCCGAACCGGCTGTGGACCCAGGGCGGGCTCCAGTACGCGCCGCCCTTCCGGTGATCTGACGAACGGGCCGGGCGGCGCCGTGCCGCCCGGCCCGAGCGCCGTATGGGACCGGCGCATCCCGTGGCGTCCTGATCGCCACCGACGCCGCGGGCAAGGAAGAAGCAGGACGAGGCCTGGGGACATGTCCGACGCAACCACCGACGACCCGCGCCACCTCCGCGCCCCGCCGCGGCGGCCGATCCGCCTGTCCTGGTCGGACGAGCGGGTGCGCGGCCTCGTCTGGCAGGTGCTGGTGGTCGGCGTGGTGGTCGCGATCGTCTGGTGGCTGGTGCGCAACACGGCGCACAACCTGGAGGTACGCCGCATCGCGACCGGCTTCGGCTTCCTCGGCCGCGAGGCGGGGCTGCCGATCGGCGAGCACGTCATCGACTACTCGCCGACCGACACCTACGCGCGCGCGCTGCTGGTCGGCGTGCTGAACACGCTGAAGGTGTCGGTGATAGGGATCGTGCTGGCCACCATCATCGGCACAGCGATCGGCATCGCGCGCCTGTCGCGCAACTGGCTGCTGGCGAGGCTCGCCTCGGTCTATGTCGAGGTGATCCGCGACCTGCCGCTGCTGCTGCAGCTTCTGTTCTGGTACACGATCCTGCAGGGGCTGCCGGGCCCGCGCCAGGCGCTCAATCCGGTGGACGGCGTGTACCTCTCCAACCGCGGTCTGAAGCTGCCCTGGATCGAGTGGCAGGGGGCGCATACGGCGGCGTTGCTCGCGCTGCTGGCGGGCGTGGCCGGCGCCTGGCTCTATGCGCGCTGGGCGCGCGCGCGGCAGATGGCCGACGGGCGGCCGCGGCGGGTCTGGCCCGCGGCGGTGCTGCTCGTCGTCGGGCTGCCGCTCGCGGTCTGGGCGGCGATGGGAGCGCCCTGGACGGTGGACCGGCCGGTGCTGCGCGGCTTCAACTTCACGGGCGGCCTCACGGTGAGCCCCGAGTTCTTCGCGCTGCTGGTCGGCCTCGTCACCTACACGGCGGCCTTCATCGCCGAGATCGTGCGCGCGGGCATCCTCGCGGTGAACCAGGGGCAGTGGGAGGCGGCGCAGGCGCTCGGCCTCCGCCACGGGCAGGTGCTGCGGCTGATCGTGCTGCCCCAGGCACTGCGCGTGATCGTGCCGCCGATGACGAGCCAGTACCTGAACCTGACCAAGAATTCCTCGCTCGCGGTCGCGATCGGCTACCAGGACATCGTGAGCATCGCCAACACGACGCTGAACCAGACCGGGCAGGCGATCGAGGGCATCGCCATCATCATGGCGGTCTACCTGACGATCAGCCTGTCCATCAGCGCCTTCATGAACTGGTACAATGCACGAATCGCGTTGGTGGAGCGCTGAGCCATGGCCCCCGCCGACACCACCACCCGCGTCCAGCTCGAGACCGCGGTCGCCCTCGTCCCCGGAGAGGCCTCCGCGCCGCGCAGCCCGCCGATGACGGCGGCGGGGCCGGTCGCCTGGCTGCGGGCGAACCTGTTCTCCTCCTGGCTCTCCACCGCGGTCACGCTGCTGCTGATCTACCTGATCGCGCGCTGGACCATCGGCTTCGTCGAGTGGGCCTTCGTCAACGCGATCTGGGAGGTGCCGAACAACCAGACCCAGGCCTGCCGCGAGCTGAAGGGCATCGGCGCCTGCTGGGCGGTGGTGACGGAGAAGCACCGCTTCATCCTCTTCGGCACCTACCCCTACGAGGAGCACTGGCGCCCGGCGCTGGTGATCCTGCTCTTCGTCGCGCTCTACGTCGTCTCCGCCATGCGCCGGTTCTGGCGGAAGGAGCTGGTGACGGTCTGGGCCGGGGCGCTGACGCTCATTGGCATCCTGATGTGGGGCGGGAACACCGCTCCGGGGTTGCTGCCGCAGCCCTGGGAGCAGCTCCTCGCCCTCGCCCTGCTGCTCGGCGCCGGCTTCGCCTATGTCCGCGGCTGGATCGGCATGGTCTGGCCGACGGCGGCGCTCGTCTATGCCCTGCTGGCCTGGGTCGGGCCCGTCCTCGACATGCCCTACGTGTCGCAGGAGCGCTGGGGCGGGCTGCCGATCACGCTGATCCTCGCGACCTTCGGCCTCGCCTTCGCTTTCCCGCTGTCGATCCTGGTCGCGCTCGGGCGCCGTTCCAGCCTGCCGGCGATCAAGACGCTCTGCGTGCTCTATGTGGAGCTGATCCGCGGCGTGCCGCTGATCTCGCTGCTGTTCATGGCGAGCGTGATGTTCCCGCTGTTCCTCCCCGAGGGGATGAACATCGACAAGCTGCTGCGCGCGCAGATCGCGATCATCCTGTTCGCCGGCGCCTACCTCGCCGAGGTGGTGCGGGGCGGCCTGCAGGCCCTGCCGAAGGGGCAGTACGAGGCGGCGGACGCGCTCGGCCTGACCTACTGGCAGAAGACCGGGCTGATCGTGCTGCCGCAGGCGCTCCGCCTCGTGATCCCGCCGCTGGTCAACACGTTCATCGGCTTCTTCAAGGACACCTCGCTGGTGCTGATCATCGGCATCTTCGACCTGCTGACCGCGGGCAAGACGGCGATCGTCGAGCCGGCCTGGCAGGGCTTCGGCGTCGAGGTCTATGTCTTCGTCGGGGTGATCTACTTCATGTTCTGCTTCGCCATGTCGCGATACAGCCAGAACCTGGAGGCGGAGCTGAACCGCCACCGGCGGCGCTGAGAGGAGAGGGCGCGAGGATGAGTCAGACCGCATTGGCCGAGGGCGCGGCCGTCGCCTCGGCCGCCCAGGCGGACGCCCCGCCGGCGATCCTGCTCGACCGAGTCAACAAGTGGTTCGGCACGCTGCACGTGCTGCGCGACGTCTCGCTCGCCGTCGCGCCGCGCGAGCGGGTGGTGGTGTGCGGGCCCTCGGGCAGCGGCAAGTCCACCATGATCCGCTGCATCAACCGCCTCGAGCAGCACCAGGAGGGGCGGATCGTCGTGGACGGCATCGAGCTCTCCGACGACCTCCGCGCGCTCGACGCCATCCGGCGCGAGGTCGGCATGGTGTTCCAGAGCTTCAACCTGTTCCCGCACCTGACGGTGCTGGAGAACTGCACCCTCGCGCCCATCTGGGTCCGCCGCATGCCGAGGAAGGAGGCGGAGGACCTGGCGATGGAGCTGCTGACCCGGGTGAAGATCCCGGAACAGGCGCTCAAGTATCCGGGCCAGCTCTCCGGCGGGCAGCAGCAGCGCGTCGCGATCGCGCGGGCGCTGTGCATGCGGCCGAAGATCATGCTGTTCGACGAGCCGACCTCGGCCCTCGACCCGGAGATGATCAAGGAGGTGCTCGACGTGATGGTCGAGCTGGCCGAGACCGGCATGACCATGATGGTGGTCACGCACGAGATGGGCTTCGCGCGCCAGGTCGCCGACCGCGTGGTGTTCATGGACCGCGGCGAGATCGTCGAGGTCGGGACGCCCGAGGAGGTCTTCAACGACCCGAAGACGGACCGGCTGAAGCTGTTCCTCAGCCAGATCCTCAGGGGGCACTGAGCGGCGAGGAGCGCGGCGGCGGGTGAGGGCGACGACCGCCCCGGCCGGCGCTTGCTGCTCCGGGCGCATGGCCTATGCCCCCGCGGCCGCCTGACCCTTCCAGATGAGCGACGACGCGATCCCCCCCTCCGAAGGCGG
>JADGHI010000326.1 GCA_019689515.1 Acetobacteraceae bacterium
GCGCGGCGCGCGCCCCGGCGGCGGCCCCGCCCCGGGGGGGGCGCCCCGGCGGCGGCGCCGGGCGCGAGCGCCGCGGCGGCGCTGGCGCGGGCGCGCGCGGACGCGGAGCTCTCCCGCGTCTACGCGCCGGTCGCCGGCACGGTGCTGCGCATCCACGCCCGCCCCGGCGACCAGGTAGGCGCGGACGGGCTGCTGGAACTCGCCGATCTGAGCCAGCTCGACGTGGTGGCCGATGTCTACGAAACCGACCTGCCGCGGGTGCGGATCGGCGCCCGCGCCGAGGTCGTCGTCCCCGGCGAGGCGCGCCGCTTCGGCGCGACGGTGCGCGAGATCGGCTGGATCGTGCGCCGGACGGTCCAGGCCGGCACCGACCCGGTGGCCGCCGTGGACGCGCGCACGGTCGAGGTGCGGCTCGCCCTCGACGCCGAGGCTACGGCGGCGCTGGCGCGGCGCTCCAACATGCAGGTCCAGGTGGCGATCCGCCCGTGAACGAGATCGCGAAGGCACCGCATCTGCTGCCCTGGGCGCCGGAGCGGACGGGAGAGGCGGCGACGACGCCTGCGCACGCGCCCTCCGCGGGCGGGGGCGCGCGCAGCCGTCACGGATCGGTGCGGCCGGAACCGGCCCGGCCGGGCTGGGGGCGCGGCCTGCTCCTTCCGCTCCGCCTGGCCTGGCGGCAGCTCCGCGCCGAGCGCGCGCGTCTCCTCTCCGCCATCGCCGGCGTGATGTTCGCCTGCGTGCTGGTGTTCATGCAGCTCGGATTCCGCGCCGCGCTGTTCGAGAGCGCGACCTCGCTGCTCTCCGCCATGCACGCCGAGCTGTTCCTGATGCACCCGCTGACCACGGCGAGCTTCCGCCCGGAGCCGCTGCCGCGCGCGCGGGCCTTCCAGACCCTCGCCCTGCCCGAGGTGGCGGAAGCGGTGCCCGTGTACATGACGCAGATCTCCTGGCGGAACCCGGAGACCGGGGCGCGGCGGATGATCCAGCTCGTCGGCTTCGACATGCAGGCGGGCGCCATGCGCTTCCCCGGCCTCGACGCCGTGGCCGATGCGCTGAAGCGGCCCGATACCGTCGCCTTCGACATCCGCTCCCGTCCCGAATTCGGCGACGTCGCCGGGCTGCTGGCCCGCGGCGGCGGCGCGCCGCTCATGGTCGAGGCCGGCAACCGCGAGGTCGAGGTGGTCGGCCTCGTCGAGATCGGCGCGAGCTTCGGCGCGGACGGCAACATCATCACAAACGAGGTGAATTTCCGCCGCCTCGTCCCGCACCGCCAGGCGAGCAACCTCGACCTGGTCGCGCTGCGCCTCACGCCCGGCGCCGATCCGCTCGCGGTGCAGGCGCGGCTGCGCGAGATCCTGCCGCGCGACGTCGTGGTGCTGACCCATGCCGAGCTGGTCGCGCATGAGCGCAGCTACTGGGAGAACGCGACGCCGATCGGCTTCATCTTCGGCTTCGGCAGCGCCATGGGGCTGATCGTCGGGATGGTGATCGTCTATCAGATCCTGTTCAGCGACATCGCCGCCCATCTGCGCGAGTACGCGACGCTGAAGGCGATGGGATACTCAAACGGCTACCTCGCGCGGGTGGTGATGGGCGCGGCGCTGATCCTGGCGGGGCTCGGCTTCGCTCCCGGCGCGGCGATTTCCGCGGTGCTCTACGACCTCGTCGGCGGGGCGACCTACCTGCCGCTCGGCATGACGATCGGGCGCGCCGTTCTGGTCTTCGGGCTGATCTTCGCGATGTGCGCGGCGGCGGGCCTGCTCGCGGTGCGCAAGCTGCGCGACGCCAACCCGGCGGACATGTTCTGATGCCGGACGACCGCGCCCCCGTCCTCCTGCGCGGCGTGAGCTACGCCTATGGCGAGGGCGAGCTGCGCCGGCCCGTGCTGCGCGAGGTGGACCTCGCCGTCGGCCCCGGCGAGATCGTGCTGCTGACCGGCCCTTCCGGCAGCGGCAAGACCACGCTGCTGACGCTGATCGGCGCCCTGCGCGCGATGCAGGAGGGCAGCGCCGTGGTGCTCGGGCAGGAGCTGAACGGCGCGGGCGAGGCGCAACGGATCGCGCTGCGCCGGCGTATCGGCTTCATCTTCCAGCACCACAACCTGCTCGGGTTCCTTACCGCGCGGCAGAACGTGGCGATGGCGCTGGAGCTCGACCCGATGCTCGACGAGCGCACGCGCCTCGCGCGCGCGGGCGCGATGCTCGCGGCGGTCGGCCTCGCCGAGCACGCGGACCGCAGCCCGGAGAAGCTCTCCGGCGGCCAGCGCCAGCGCGTCGCCGTGGCGCGGGCGCTGGCGGGATCGCCCGGCCTGGTGCTGGCCGACGAGCCGACCGCGGCCCTCGACCGCGCCAGCGGCGGCGAGGTGGTTCGGCTGCTGCGCGACCTCGCCAAGTCGCGCGGCGTGCCGATCCTGATGGTCACGCACGACCCGCGCATCCTCGACATCGCGGACCGCATCGTGGCGATGGAGGACGGGCGGATCGTGGACGCGTCCGCAGGGGCGGCGGATTAAAGCCCTGCCCGAACCCCTCGGAATGGGGGTGGCCGGCCGGATAGGCTTCGATCTCGACGGATTGTCGAGACCAGGCAGGTCGGATGGGCAGCCGTATGCGGACGCCGAGCGTAGGGGGGAGGAAACGTCCGACCGGCACTCGCTGCTGTGCCTGCGCGGAACGTGGCGAAGCTGAATCGGGCAGAGGTCGTGCGATGGACACGGAGCCTCCGACACTCACCAGGTGGCACAAGCTCGTCCGCGAATTGAAGGCCTATGCGGGCATTGCCCTCTACCTCTATGTCTGCATCGGAGCGATACAGCTCTACAAGGCGGCGGTGCTGGAAGCGCACAGCATCGACTATGCACCGTATGGCTTTGCCGCCGCGAAGGCACTGATTCTCGCCAAGTTCATGCTCATCGGAGAGGAGTTCCGCATTGGCGAGCGGCGCGCGCAAAGGTCGCTGATCGAGGCGGTTCTTTACGAAGCAGTCGTCTTCCTCGTGGTGCTGGTCGCGCTTTCGGCCGTGGAGGAAGTGGTCGTCGGCCTCATCCATGGCCGGACGGCAGCCCAGAGCATCTCCGGCATCGCGAGCGGCCGATGGTTCGAGATCGCCGCGTCGTGCCTCCTGTTGTGGCTGATCCTGGTGCCGTATCTCGGCTTCCGGCAGCTCTTCCGACAGGTCGGCGACGTGCTGGGCGAGGACCGGTTGCGCCGGATGCTGTTCGGCGAGCGATGAGGGATGCCCGCCGACGCTCGACAGGACGGCCTCCGGCGGAGGCTCGCCATGCGTCGCAGCGGGCATGGGTTTTCGGCCTGGAAACGCGATCGCGTGCCGTGAACGGGTGACGACCGCCGAGGCACTCCAGCGCGTCGGAGTGGCCGCGGCTGCTCCACGCGGCCGGTCAGACCGAGCCGCCGTCCACGATGAATCGCTGCGCCGTCACCATCCGGCTGTCGTCGGCGGCGAGCCACAGCACCATGCGCGCGACGTCAGGCGGATAGAGGCGCTCCTTCAGGCATTGCCGCGCCATGTTCTCGGCCACCGCCTCCGGCTTCGCCCAGAGGGCGAGCTGGCGCTCGGTGAAGATCCAGCCCGGCACCACTTCGTTCACGCGGATGCCCCAGGGGCCGAGGTCGCGCGCCAGGCCGCGCGTCAGGCCGCGCACCGCGGCCTTTGCCGTGGTGTAGGCGGGCATGCCGCCCTCCGACTTCATCCAGCTCACCGAGCCCATGTTGATGATCGAGCCCGCGCGCGCCGCCTGCATGTCCGGCGCAACGGCCTGGATGCAGAAGAACTGGTGGCGCAGGTTGGTGTGCATGCGCTCGTCCCAGTAGTCGGGCTCGACGGTCTTCCAGTCGTGCCGGTCGTCGCGCGCGGCGTTGTTGACCAGCACGTTCACCGGGCCGAGCTCCTGCCGCACGGTCGCGACCGCCGCGCGCAGGGCGGCGATGTCGCGCAGGTCGCAGAACAGGAAGCGCGCGCCGGTACGTTCCGCCACCGCCTCGCCGTCCTTTCGGTCGAAGTCGAGGAAGGCGACGCGCGATCCCTGGGCGGCGAAGTGATCGACGATGCTGGCGCCGATGCCGGTGGCGCCCCCGCTGACGAGCACGACCTTGCCGGCAAGGCTCGGGTAGCGGGCGAACTCGGGTTGCGGCTGCTGCGGATCGTCGGACATGGAGGCGTCCCCTTGCTGCTACCTATCGGCCCCGTGCCAACGCGGCGCGCCGGGGGCGCGTTGCTGCCTGCGGCCACGCTGGCCGCGTTGCCGGGGGGGATGTCGCCGCCCGTGTCGCCGGGTGGCTCCGCCGGGGCGTGTTGCGGGCCGGCTTCAGGCCGGCGGCAGCACCGGCTGCGGGTCGAGGAAGGTCTGGTACCAGGACAGTCCGAAATGCAGGTGCGGGCCGGTGACGCGCCCGGTCGCGCCGACTGCGCCGATGCGCTCGCCCCGCCCGACTTCCGCGCCCTCGCGCACGGCGATTTCGCTCATATGCGCATAAAGGGTGTTCACCCCGTGGCCGTGGTCCACCACCAGCAGCCTGCCGAAGAAGAAGAAGTCGCCCGCCAGCGTCACCCGCCCGGGGGCGGCGGCGAGCACCGGCGTGCCGGTCGGCGCGGCGATGTCGAAGCCGAGATGCGGCTGGCGCGGCTGGCCGTTGAGGATGCGCTGGCTGCCGAACACGCCGCTGATCCGCCCACGGGCCGGCCAGTCGAAGCCGCCCGCGAAATCGGTGCGCGCGCTGTCCGTGGCGCGTGCGGCGGCGAGGCGCTCGCGCTCGGCGCGGATGCGCGCGAGGGCCGCCGCGTCCGGCGTCACCTGCGCCGGCGGCAGGCCGGAGATATGCTGCACCGGCCATTGCCGGCGCGCGACCTCGATCCGGCGGACCTCCCGCCGCCCGTCCGGATGGGTGATGGCGAGCGTCGCCTCCGGCCCGTGGTCGCGGCCAAAGCCGAAGGCGAAGGCGCCATCGGCGCCGACGCGCACCGTGCGGCCATCGAG
>JADGHI010000327.1 GCA_019689515.1 Acetobacteraceae bacterium
GTCCCAAGCCGCGGCGCCCTCCAGCCGCGCGCGCTCCCGCCCTTCGCGGTCCACTAGGATGCTCGTCGGCAGGCCGCGCACCCCCACCAGCCGCCCCGCCGTGCCGCGCGGATCGAGCCAGATGCCGAGCCGGCGGACGCCGACGCGCCGGTAGAACGACTCGACCTGCGCCTTCCCGCCGCGGTCCGAGGACAGCGCCAGCACGGCGAAGCGCTCACCCGCCAGCGCCTCCGCCAACCGGTCGAGCGCGGGCATCTCCGCTACGCAGGGTGCGCACCAGGTTGCCCAGAAATTCAGCAGCAGCCCCTGCCCGGCGAAGCGCGCCAGCGTCTGCGGCGCGCCATCCCCGTCCATGAAGGTGAACCCCTCGGGCAACGGGCGCGGCGGATCGGTCTCGCGCAGCCTGTCGAGGCCCTCCGGCCGTCCGGAGGGCAGTCCGGCAGGCCGTTCGGCGCCGCGGCCTTGCCGCGCTGGGAGGACGGAAGCTAGGGTCCCGCCTCCCGCCAGGGCGAGGGCCGACATCACCCCTCGGCGGGTCGGACAGCGACGACGCAGCAGCAGCACGGAAAGCACCTCCTCACGTGACCAGCCCAGACGCGCAACGCGCCGGCAGCAGCAGCGGCGCCAATCAGCAATGGGGCGGCCGCTTCGCCGAGGGCCCCTCGGCCATCATGCGCGCAATCAACGCCAGCATCGGCTTCGACCACAAGCTGTGGCGCCAGGACATCCGCGGCAGCCTCGCCCATGCCGCGATGCTGCGCCATGTGGGGATTCTCTCCGCCGAGGACGAGGCGGCGATCCGCCAGGGCCTCGCCGACATCGCGCGCCGCATCGAGGCCGGGGATTTCCCCTGGGACGAGGGCCTCGAGGACATCCACATGAACATCGAGGCGCGGCTGACCGAGGCGATCGGCGAGGCCGGCAAGCGCCTGCACACCGCGCGCAGCCGCAACGACCAGGTCGCGCTCGACCTGCGCCTCTGGGTGCGCGACGCGATCGACGGCCTCGTCGGCCAGATCGAGGCGGTGATGCGCGCCCTCGTCGCCCGGGCGGAGGAGCACGCGGCGACCGTCATGCCGGGCTTCACGCATCTCCAGCCCGCCCAGCCGGTGACGCTCGGCCACCACCTCCTCGCCTATGTCGAGATGCTCTCCCGCGACCGCGGCCGCTTCCGCGACTGCCGCGCGCGCCTCGACGAATGCCCGCTCGGCGCCGCCGCCCTCGCCGGCACGAGCTTCCCGATCGACCGCCACATGACGGCCGCCGAGCTCGGCTTCGCGGGCGGGCCGATGCGCAACAGCCTCGACGCCGTGGCCTCGCGCGACTTCGCCGCGGAATTCCTCTTCGCCTGCGCGATGTGCGCCACGCACCTCTCGCGCTTCGCCGAGGAGGTGGTGATCTGGACCAACCCCTATTTCGGCTTCGTGCGGCTGTCGGACGCCTTCACCACCGGCTCCTCGATCATGCCGCAGAAGCGCAACCCGGACGCGGCGGAGTTGGTACGCGGCAAGACCGGTCGCATCACCGGCGCCCTGGTCGGGCTGCTGACGGTGCTGAAGGGCCTGGCGCTGGCCTATTTCAAGGACCTGCAGGAGGACAAGGAGGGCGTGTTCGACGCCGCCGAGAACCTCGCGCTTTGCCTCGCCGCGGTGGAGGGCATGGTGCGCGACATGCGGCCCGACGCGGCGCGGCTGGCGCAGGCGGCGGGGGCCGGGTTCTCGACCGCGACCGACCTCGCCGACTGGCTGGTGCGCGCGCTCCGGATGCCGTTCCGCGATGCCCACCACGTGACGGGGCGGCTGGTGGCGCTGGCGGAGACAAAGGGCTGCGACCTCGCGGGCCTCTCGCTCGACGAGATGCGCCGGGTCGAGCCGCGCATCACCGAGGACGTGTTCTCCGTGCTGAGCGTGCAGGCCTCGGTCGCCTCGCGTACCTCCTTCGGCGGCACGGCGCCGGCGAACGTCGCCCGCATGGCGGCGGAATGGAAGGAGCGGCTGGCATGACGGACATGACGCCGCGCGGCGCGGCAGTGCGCGGCGCCGCGGCGCGCGGGACCTCAGCGCGTGCCGTGACGCTCCTGGTGCTCCTTGCGGCGACGACCCTGCTCACCGCCTGCGGCCGGGTCGGTCCGGTCCGCCCGCCGGGACCGCCCGAGCAGGTCACCTACCCCCGCACCTATCCAAGCCGGTAGGCGGCCCCTCCCCCGCCCATGCGCGCCGCCGCATCGGGTCAAGGCGAGCGCGGCAGCAGCGGGCCGATCGCGGCGGCCGGGACGGCATGGCCGAGCGCGATGTCGGACGCCACCGCCACGGCGATGCCCGCCACGCCCCACTGCCCGTCCGGCCCGCGCGCCAGCACCGGAGCGCCGCTCGTCCCGCGGGTCCCGGCACAGTCATGCACCAGCATGGCGTGGCCGGTCGCGGAACGGCGCTCGACGCCGAGGGCGCGGCACTCCGTATCGGCGAGCAGCACCTCCGGCCGGTCCTGCTGGTAGCCGCCGAGCATCAGCGGCGTGCGCGGCGCGGGCGGATCCGCGAGCAGGGCCAGCGCATACCCCGCCGGCGCGACCGCCCGCTCCAGGGTGAGCACCGCCCAGTCGGCACCCGCGGGCCCGGGTCGCTGCGGATTGGGCGTGAAGCCGGGACCTACGGTGTAGGCGCTGACCTGCGCATGCGCGGCCCATGTGCCGAGGTGGTAGCCGAGCAGGAAATGCACGGATCCCGGCTGCACCATGCCGGTGCGGCTCCGGTTCATCAGGCAATGCGCGGCGGTGAGCACGAGGCGCGGCCCGATCAGCGCGCCGGTGCAGCGGCGGCCGAGTTCGGTCTGTACCCGCCCTAGGGCCCGCCATGGCGCGGCGCTTCGGTCGGCAACCGGCCGGCGCGGGTCGTGGGCGCCAACGCCCGGCCGCAGAGCGCCCGACGGCGGAACCCGCGTGTCCTGCGCCTGCGGGACGCCGGCCACCATGACGGCGAGTGCCACCACGGCGCAGGACGCCACGGCGCTCGGCCACCGGACGCGCCTCACCGGACCCCGCCCTGTCTTGCGCCGTAGGACTTCAACTGGTCGGCGGCGCAGGTGCCGGGCGGCAGCGCGAGGACCGCGGCACCGGCGCCGGTGGTGCCGGGGTCTGCGGCGGGTCGGATTGCTGCGCGAGGCTCAACGACGCCGCCGTCGCGAGACCACCTGCCGCCCGGTCCGCGAGAACCCCGGTCAAGGCCGCCCCCAATGGTGCAAGCATCGCGAGCAGCAGAAGTGAACGGACCATCATGCATGCCTCGCCCGGTTGAGCGCCGCCACAACCGGCGGAGAGGCTGCGCCGCGCGTGCCGCTGGTCAATGCGCGTGCGACGCCCCGCCGCCGTGGCCATGGCCCATGGGCGCCGACGACGGCGCCGGGCCGCGCGACCTGGCCGACATCACCTCCAGCTCGACCGTCAGGCTGCCCCCATGCTCCAGCGTCAGGGTGACAGGCACACGCTCGCCCTCGCGCAGCGGCCGGGTCAGCCCGATGAGCATGAGATGCAGGCCGCCAGGGGCAAGCCTGACCTCCTGGCCCGCCGGCAGGTCGATCGCCGGCACCGGGCGCATGCGCATCACGCCGCCCTCGTGGACATGGGTGTGCAGCTCCACCGTACGGGCCACGGGCGAGCTGGCCGAGACGATCCGGTCCGCCGTCGTGCCCCGGTTGCGCAGGACCATGTACCCGGCACCGGTCGCGCCCTGGGACGCGGCGCGGGTCCAGGCGGCGCTCACCTCGATCTCCGGCCTGGCCGCCGCCGGCTGGGCCCGCGCGGCCGTGGATGGCGCGAGAGGCGCGGCGACAACCGCGACGGCGGCGAGGCGGAGAAGGAACTGGCGGCGACGACGATCCATGGCTTCGGCTTCCTGCAACAGCGCGCGCGGCGCCGCCGTAAGAGGCAGGCATCGCGCGCATGGGGGGACGATCCGGCGGCGCGGCGGTTCGGCACCTGCGTCGCGCCCTGCAAGGCCGCCCACCGGCCGGTGGCCGGTCGGCACCGTATCAAGCCGGCACCGGCGCCCGCGCGGCGTGCGGCTCGAGCAACTGTTCGATCTGCGCGGGCTCCTCCCATTCGAGGCGCACCGTCAGCACGGTCACGCGCGCACGGAAGGCTGGCGGAATGCGAACGAAGTCCTTGCTCGTGGTCACCGGGATCGCCCGCAGCGCCTCCGCCTCGGCGAGCACGTCGCGCATGTCACCGGCGTCGAACGGATAGTGGTCGGCGAAGGCGAGTCGGCCGGCGATGATCGCCCCAGCCTCCTGGAGGGTGGCGAAGAATCGGCGCGGATTGGCGATGCCGCAGAAGGCATAGACCTGCTGTCCGGCGAGCGTCTCCGCCTCCGGCCCGGGCCGGAGCCGCGCGCGCAGCACCGGCAGGCGCGGCGGCAATTGGGCGAGCGTGCCGCTCTCGTCGGCTCCGATCAGGATCGCCGCCTGGCAGCGGGCCGCGGCGGCCGCCACCGGCTCGCGCAGTGGGCCCGCGGGGATGACGTAGCCATTGCCGAAGCCGAAGCTGCCATCCACGACGAGCAGCGACAGATCCTTCTCCAGCGTCGGGTTCTGCAGCCCGTCATCCATGACGATGACCTGCGCGCCGGCCTCCACCGCCGCCCGGGCGCCGGCGCCGCGGTCCGCGGCGACCCAGGTCGGCCGCTCGGCCGCGAGCAGCAACGCCTCGTCCCCGACCAGGCGGCTGTCATGCTGCGCCGGATCGACGCGCACCGGCCCCTTGACCAGCCCCCCATAGCCACGGAGCAGGAAATGCACCGCCACGCCGCGGTTGGCCAGGCGACGCCCCAGGTCGAGCGCGACCGTGGTCTTGCCCGACCCGCCGGCCGTGGCGTTGCCGCAGCAGATCACCGGCACCGGCGCGCGCCAGCCGTGGCGCGCGACGCGGCGCGCGGTCGCCGCCGCGTAGAGGCTGGCCAGGGGCGAGAGCAGCAGGGGCAGGATTCCCTTCCCC
>JADGHI010000328.1 GCA_019689515.1 Acetobacteraceae bacterium
CCCCACGCCTGCGCCCACACCCGCCGGGTTGCCCGGCCTCCCGCCATGCTCCTTCAGTCGCCCATCGTCGGCAGGGGTGAAGCGAGGCATGGCGTGCGCCGCGCCGGCGTGGCAGACCTGCGCCCGCCATGCTGCGCTTCACCGGAGTCGGGTTGCGCTACGGCGCGCCTGCCAGGGGGTCCGGTCCGGGCTTCGCAGGGGGATCGCCGCCCGAGGCGCTGCGCGACCTCACCTTCGCCCTGCCGGCGGGCAGCTTCACCTGGCTGCTCGGCCCCTCGGGCGCGGGCAAGACCTCCGTGCTGCGCCTGATGCACTGCGCGCTGCGGCCGACGCGGGGAGAGGTGGAGGTGCTCGGCGTCGCGCTCTCCCGCGCGCGCCGGCGTGACCTCGTCGCGCTGCGCCGGCGCATCGGTGCGGTGCACCAGGACTTCCGCCTGCTGCCCCACCTCTCCGCCTTCGACAACGTCGCGCTGCCGCTGCGGCTGGCGGGGCGCAGCGAGGCCACGCTGCGCGCCGAGGTCGCGGAGCTGCTCGCCTGGGTCGGGCTGGCGGCGAAGCAGGACGCGCTGCCCGAGGAGATGTCGGGCGGCGAGCAGCAGCGCGTCGCCATCGCCCGCGCCGTGATCACGCGGCCGACCCTGCTGATCGCCGACGAGCCCACCGGCAACCTCGACCCCGCACAGGCGCGCCGGCTGCTCGCCCTGCTGATCGAGCTGAACCGCATCGGCACCACCGTCGTCGTCGCCACTCACAACGAGGAGTTGCTTGCCCGCCATCCCGCCCAGGTGCTGCGGCTGGAGGCGGGGCGCCTGGTCGAGGCGCCGGGAGCCACGACGGAGGAGGAGCCCGACTGGGATCTCCGCATGCCGCCGCCACCGGGCTACGGGGATGCCGCCGGACCGGACGGACCGCCAGCCCCGGCGGAGCCCGGGATGGCGCCGCCGGGCGGCGATACGGCCGCGGCACTTCAGCACGGGACCGGCGCCGGCCATGGCGGGTGAGCGTGGGCCTTACCCTTGCCTGGCCGCGCAGCCCCGGAGCCGGGATACCCGCCCGGCCCTGGTGCCGCCGCCGCCGGTGCCGCGTCGCCCCACGGCGGCACGCCTGCCTGGGTGGCGCGCGATTGGCGCGGCTGCATTCCTTGCAGGGACGCGGCGCAGCCATGGCTCCTGACACCCTGCAGGCCGACACAATGGCGATGCCCGGGCCGCGACCGGCGCGCCGACGAAACCGCCGCAGAGCGTGGCGCCGCAGCCGCGATCCGCTCGGCCTGCGCCGCGCCCTCGCCGACCGGCTGCTGCCGGGCCTCGTCGCCGCCATGGCGCTGCTCGCCGCCCTCGCCATCGCCGGCGGCAAGGCGGCGGCCGACCTCGCCGCGCGCTGGCAGGGTGGGGTCGCCGCGGCGGTGACGGTGCAGCTTCCGCCCGGCACCGCCGCCGATGCCGAGCGCGCCCGCGCCGCCCTCGCCGCCCTGCCGGGCGTCGCGGAGGCGCAGATGGTGGACCCGGCGCGGCTGCACGCCCTGCTGGCGCCCTGGCTCGGCGAGGCGACGCCCGAGCTGGCCGCGGCCCTGCCCCTGCCGGCGCTGGTCGAGCTGCGCCTCGACCCGGAGGCCACGGCGCGCCTGGCACGGTTTCCCACCTCCGAAGCCACAGCCCTGGCCGAGCGCGTCGCCACCGCCGCGCCGGGTGCCGAGGTGGAGGCGCATGGCCTGTGGGTCGCGCGCCTCGCCGCGCTGGCCACGGCGCTGCGCGGCGTCGCGCTGGCGGTGCTCGCGCTGGTCGCCGCGGTCGCCGCCGCCGTGGTGGGCGTGGCCGTGCGTGCCGGGCTCGCCGCGCGACGCGAGTCGGTGCTGGTGGTGCACGGGCTCGGTGCCGACGATGGCTGGATCGCGGCGCAGTTCGCCCGCCGCGCCGCCACCCTCGCCGGCCTCGGCGGGCTGCTCGGCGCCGTGGCTGCGCTGCCCGTGCTGGTGCTCCTTCGCCTGCTCGGCGCGGCGCTGCTGGCCGGGGGCGAGGCGGAGGCCGCCGGCGCGGCGGAAGCGGCGGGCGTGCCGGCGCCGCCGGGCCTCCTCGCCGCCGCGTCCGATCTACCCTGGCCCGCGCTCCTGGCGGTGCCCGCGCTGGCCTGGGCGATCGGCTGGGTCACGGCGCAGGCCACGGTGCGACGTTGGTTGCGGGCGCTGCCGTGACGGACGGGCCCGGCGGAATCTCCGGCGGCGGCCCCGCGCGGGAGGGCGATCCCGTGCCCGGCGCCCCCGCCGCACAGGGCGGCGGAGGGGCGGATCGCCTCATACCTGCCGCCGCGCCGCCCGCCACGCGCGATGCCGGGGAGGGGCGCCCAGCGGCCGCTTCAGGCGCCGCTGTTGCCCCATTCCGCGCCGCCCCGCGCGATGCCGAGCCGCGCCGGGCCACCCCGCGCCGCATCGCCGCCCGCCCCTGGTGCTGGCGCATCGCCCTGCTGACGCTCGCGCTGCTGGGTGCGCTCGGCGGCGGCTTCGTCTGGTTCGTCAACCAGACGCTGCGCCCGCCGGAGCCCGCGCCGCTGCGCCCGACCGACACCATCGCCGTGCTGACCGGCGGGCGGGAGCGGGTCGAGACGGGGCTGCGCCTGCTCGCCGCCGGTCATGCCCGGCGGCTGCTTATCACCGGCGTGCACCGCGATGCGACCCTCGCCGACCTGGCGCGCGGCGCCGGCCTCGATCCCGCACCCCTCGCGGCGCGGGTCACGGTCGGCCGCGCCGCCGCAACCACCCGCGGCAATGCCGCCGAGATCGCCGCCTGGGTCCGGGCGCAGCCGGAGGACGCGCCGGTGCGCTCGATCCGCGTGGTGACCGCCGGCTACCACATGCCGCGCGCCTTGCTCGAACTGCACCGCGCCCTGCCGGGGCTGGAGCTGGTGCCGCATCCGGTCACGCCGCCGGCGCTGCGCGGCGTCGGCGCGGCGGCAAGGCTGCGCACTTGGTCCTTGCTGGCCGGGGAATACGCCAAGTTCCTGCTCGCCGGCGCCGGCCTCTCCCGCTTCACGGTGGCGAGCCACAGGGAGGCGACGACGGCGGCAGCGGCGCCGCGAGGGACCACCGTGGGATCGCGGGAGGGGCGACGATGAGCGAGGCGCCTCTGCTGCTCCTGCTGCGCTCGGCGCTCTTCAACATCGTCTTCTTCGCCTACACAACCGTGATGGTCCTGGTGGCGGTGGCGACGCTGCCGGCGCCGCCACGTTTCGCGCAGGGCGTGGTCCGGTTCTGGGCGCGCAGCGTGCTGTGGCTGCTGCGCGGCCTCGTCGGCATCCGCCTGCGCGTCACGGGCACGGAGCACCTGCCCCGTGGCGGCCCGGCGATCATCGCCGCCAAGCACCAGTCGGCCTTCGACACGATCGTCTGGCTCCTGCTGCTCGACCGGCCGGTCTATGTGCTCAAGCGCGAGCTGCTGCAGCTTCCGGGCTGGGGCTGGGTCGCGGCGCATTGCGGGCATGTTGCGGTGGACCGCAGGGCAGGTGCGGCGGCGCTGCGCCGCATGGTGCGCGAGGCGGCGACGGCGCTCGGCCGGGGCGCGCAGGTGGTGATCTTCCCCGAGGGCACGCGCACCGCGCCGGGCGAGCGCGTGCTCTACCAGCCAGGGGTCGCCGCGCTTTCCGCCGCGGCGGGCCCGGAGGTGCCGGTGGTGCCGGCGGCGACCGACAGCGGCCGCTTCTGGGGCCGCCGCGCCTTCCGCAAGCGGCCGGGCACGCTCACCGTCGCGGTGCTGCCGCCCCTGCCCCCCGGCCTGCCGCGGGCCGAGCTGATGGCGCGGCTCGAGACGGCGATCGAAGCCGAGACCGCGCGGCTCCTCGAGGCCCCGGCGGCGGCACCCTCAGCCTGTGGATGAAACCGTGGATTATTTTGCGCCACTGCCTCGCATGACGGCCAAGCTTCGGACGGCAAGGGGCTACCGGGCATGATGTTTTGCCCTTTGCTGCACCTGCTGCCGGCGCCGTCCCCCGCGGGTGGCGATCTGCACCTGCCTGATAAATCACGAAATTTTGGTCGGAGATCGCCATCGGCACGACCGGGGCGGCGCTTCGGCATCGCTCCGCCCGGCGCCGCCCGCGGCCTCGCGGCGATCGCCAGGGGTGTGGACTGGTCCTTGTGGATAATCTCGCGCTTGTGGATAGCTTCGGCGCGCTCAGCGGGACTCGGGCGCCGCAGCCACCGGCAGCCCGTCATCCGCCGCCCCGCGGGCGCCGCCGCCGACGACGCCGGTCCCGTCCGGGGTCCGGATCAGCGCCGCGATCCGATCGAGCCCGGCATCGCGCACCCCGAGGGATTCGAGATGCGCGAGCGTGTTCAGCAGGTACTCCCGATTGGTCCCCATCTGACCGCGGCCGCGCGCGATCGCCGCTGCAGCGGCCTCGGGCGAGAGCCGGCCGCAATAGAGCCGGCATCCCCGGTTCGCGACATAGGCGACCGCCTGCACACAACGCCCGGAATCCAGCAGCCGCACGGGCAGGAGCCGCCGATGATAGACGATCTCCGCCCCGTCCGGCAGTTCGCGGTCGTCGAGATAGGCGAGCACCTCCACCGCCTCCGCCCCGCGCACCCGATAGGCGAGGCCACGGCAGGCGCCACCGCGGTCGAGGCCGAGCACCAGCCCCGGCGCTTCCGGCGTGCCTCGGTAGCGGTGGCTCCAGAGGCAGAAGCGGCGGTGGAAGCCGCGCAGCAGCGCCGGGTGCGCGGAGACATGGACGAAGCCCGGGCGCCACATCAGCGACCCATAGGCGAAGACGTAGAGAGGGCCGTCGGGATCGAGGGGCGGCAGGGACATCGCGGTCGGGATCGGCCGCGGCATCGCGGCGGAGGGGCGGACAGACACGGCAGCGGCGGAGCGCGCCACGGGTGGCGGCAGGCGTCGTTTCGCGGGGCGCAGCCGGTCGGGCTATACAGGGCCGCAC
>JADGHI010000329.1 GCA_019689515.1 Acetobacteraceae bacterium
GACCGCGGCTGCCGCCGCCGGAAGGGCCGCGCCACCGCTCGCGACCACAGCCCCCGCCGCCAGCATCCCGGTCGCCGCCATCGCGGCGCCGACATGCAATTGGCGCTGGTTCCGCGCATCGGCGCCCTTGGGATCGTCATCCGGCGGACGGACCAGCGTTTCGGCAACCAGTTCACCCGGCCGGCGAATCAGCGCCTCCTCGCGCCGGGGCATCCCATCCGCATCCAGGCGTCCCACCGCCGCCCGCAGCGCCGGCTCATCCGCGTACTCACCCCAGACGATGGGCACAGCCAGCGGCGTGTCGTCGTATTCTCCGGTCCACGCGGCGCTGTTCACTTCGATGGTCATGGCGGAAGCCTCCGATCCCACTACCCTCGCGCCGGAGGGCGGCGCGTCTCGGACGGCCAACGCCCGCCGCATCGCACCGTTCCGGAGGACCGCCCCACTCGATGTTCGACCTCGCCGCGCTGGAAGACGCCGCCCGCCTCGTCCGCACCCACCTGCCGCCGACGCCGCAATATGCCTGGCCGCTGCTCGCCGCCCGCGCCGGCTGCGAGGTCTGGGTCAAGCATGAGAACCACACGCCGACCGGCGCCTTCAAAGTCCGCGGCGGCCTGACCTACATGGACCGCCTGCTGCGCACGCGGCCCAGCGTCCGTGCGCGCGGCATCGTCTCCGCCACCCGCGGCAACCACGGCCAGAGCCTCGCCTTCGCCGGCCGCGCCTTCGGCGTGCCGGTCACGATCCTCGTGCCGCACGGCAACAGCACCGAGAAGAACGCCGCGATGCGCGCCCTCGGCGCCCGCCTCGTCGAGCACGGCCAGGACTTCGATGCGGCGCGCGAGGAGGCGATGCGCCTCGCCGGCGCGGAGGGCCTGGAATTCGCTCCCTCCTTCGCGCCCGAGCTGGTCCTCGGCGTCGCCACCTACGCCCTCGAACTGTTCCGCGGCGTGCCCGAACCGCTCGATGCCCTTTACGTGCCGATCGGCCTCGGCAGCGGCATCTGCGCCTGCATCCTGGCCCGCGACCTGCTCGGCCTGCGGACCGAGATCATCGGCGTGCAGAGCACCGAGGCACCGGCCTACGCCCTCTCCCTCGCCACCGGCCACCCGGTCTCCACCGACAGCGCCGCGACGCGCGCCGACGGCATGGCCACGCGCATCCCCGACCCGGATGCCTTCGCCCTCATCCGCCGCGGCGCCTCGCGCATCGTGACGGTGACCGACGCCGAGGTGGCGGAGGCCGTGCGCGCCTACTGGCAGGACACCCACAACCTCGCCGAGGGCGCCGGCGCCGCCTCGCTCGCCGCGCTGCTTCAGGAGCGCGCGCGGATGCGCGGCCGACGCGTCGGACTGGTGCTAAGCGGCGGCAACATCGACCTCGCCCTGTTCCGCGACTGGATTCTCGGCGGCCGCTGAGCGCGCCCCCCGCTCCCCTCCTCGCCCCGTTCGGCCTGTGAGGAGGCCACCCGCCCATGTGCGTCCATCACCTCGATTGCGGTCCGCTCCATGCGCTCGGCGGAAGGCTGATGGATAGCGTCAGCCCCGGCGCGGTCGCCCGCCCGACCTGCCAATGCCTCGCCATCGAGACGGACCGGAACAGCGTCGTGCTCGTGGACACAGGATTCGGCCTGCATGGCATGGCCCCTGGGCGCACCCGTCCCGGCGGTAGCACATCTCCACGGCAACCGTGGCGCAGGCTTCCACTCCGGCATCAGGCGCAGCGAACCCGCGATAGGTACGAGGTTCGTCCCGGCGGTGACGACCGTGGGCGGCATGGCCCACGGCTACGCAGGGCAGGACCGCCCCGTGCCATCACCGGCCCGCCGCTCCATCCGCCCGACGCGGATCGCCCCGCGCCGGCGGCGATGGTCAGAGCACCTGGTAGCGCGCCCGCGCCGCCCGCTCGATCGCGCCGGCGACGAGCCGGTCGAGGTCCAGCGCGATCCGCAGATCCTGCAGGAAGCGCAGCTCCTCCTGCGTCGCGTCGCCGTCGGCCGCCGCGACCTCGCAGGCGAGCACATAGGCCGTCTCACGCAGCCGCGGTGGCAGCGCCTCGCGGATCATGACGCAGGCGCGGTCGAGTCCGTCGGTCTCGTCGAGCAGCCGCAGCACCGTCTCGGTGACCACCTCGATCTCGGCGGCGTTGAAATCGGCGAAGACCGGCAATTCCTGCACCAGCCGCGACATCATGCCGAGCTCGGCGTCCGACATGGCGCGGTCCGAGGCGGCCATCAGCACCATGGCGCAGATCAGCGCCTCCTGCGCATTGAAGCGCTGGATCGAGCGGCCCGCACCGTTCCGGCGGATGAGGGCGGGGTCGAGCCGCGACTCGGCGGACGCCGGGTTGGCGGAAGGCATGAGAGGAATCTCCATTCGCTACCCTCCTCGCGCCATAACCGCCACGGGTCAACCATGCGGCGTTCACGCCTGTGACAGCGGTCACGGCCACGCCGCCGCGGGGTCGGGCGGCGCGGCCGCGCATCACGGCTGCGCCAGGAACTCCCGCGTCCCGGCCACCGCCTCCTTCAGCCCGACGCGGCGCGGCACCACCCCCGCCGGCAGCCCCGCGAGCAGGCGCGAGGGGCAGGAGCGGTCGAGCAGCACGAACACGCCGCGGTCGTCGGCGCGCCGGATCAGCCGTCCGAAGGCCTGGCGCAGCCGGTGCCGCGCCAGCGCGTCGTCGTACTCCTTCGGCCGCCCCCCGGAGAGATGCGTCCGCCGCTCGCGGTGCAGGATCGAGGGCCGCGGCCAGGGCACCCGGTCGAAGACCAGCAGCCGCAGCGAGCGCCCCGGCACGTCCACCCCGTCGCGCATCGCGTCGGTGCCGAGCAGGCAGCTCTCCTCCTCGGCGCGGAAGACGTCCACCAGGGTCGCGTTGTCCATCGCGTCCACATGCTGCGCGTAGAGCGGGATGCCCGCCTCCGCCAGCGCCGGCGCGATGCGCGCATAGGTCTCACGCAGCCGGCGGATCGCGGTGAACAGGCCGAGCGCGCCGCCCCCCGCGGCGAGGAACAGCGCGCGGAACGCCGCCGCAACCTGCCCGGGATTGTCCTTGGCGACATCGGTCACGACGAAGACCCGCGTCCGCGCCGCGTAGTCGAAGGGCGAGGGCATGGCCGCGCGGATCGCCGGCAGCGGCAGGTGGACCGCGCCGGTGCGCGCCTCCGCCGCGTGCCAGGCGGCCTCCGGGTCCTCCTCCTCGTCCTCGCCGCCCCCGACGCGGTCGCGCAGCGTGGCGGAGGTGATCAGCAGCCCATGCGCCGGCGCCGCCACCGTCGTCGCGAAGGGCACCGTCGGGTCGAGCCAGTGGCGGTGCAGCCCGGCATCCACGTCCCGCCCCTCGCGCCGCTCCAGCGCCAGCCAGTCCACGAAGTCCGGCCGCTCCCCCGCCGCGCGCGGCGGCGCGGCCAGCGCGCCGAGCATCGCCATCCAGGCGGCGAGCGGGACGAGGGCGCGGCGCTCCAGCGAGCGGCACTGCGCCTCGATGCGGATGCGGTCGCCGAGCTCCAGCTCCTCCGCCTCGTCCTCGAGCCGCGCCGCCAGCCGATCGCGCAGCGTCACCAGCGGCTCCCGGAGGCGCGCCAGCGCGCGCCCGAGCGCCTCCGCCGCCTCCGCCAGCCCCTCGCCGAGCGGATGGAGGTCGCATTCGAGGTCGTACAACCCGCCGTCATCCGCCGCGGCGCGGGCCAGCACCTGGCGCCGCACGCGGTGCAGGAAGGCCTCGGTCGGATTGCGCAGTTCCGCGTCGGCGCGGTCCTCCGTGATCCGGGTTGCCCAGCCGGGGCCGGGCAGCGCGCGCGCGGCCTCCAGCGCCTCCTCGAGCGGGGCGAGCAGGTCCGGACGGTCGCCGACCAGCTCCTCCATCCGCCGGCGCAGCCCGCGCGCGCGGCTCCGCACCCCGCCCTCCGCGCCGAGCAGCCAGCGGCGCAGCTCCGCCGTCTCCGCCCCGGTCAGCGCGGCGGAGAAGGCGGCGTCGGCGGCGTCGAACAGGTGATGCCCCTCGTCGAACACGAGGCGGATCGGACGCCCGTCCTCGCCGCCGCCGAACGCCGCCTGCACCATCACCAGCGCGTGGTTCGCCACCACCATCCGCGCCGCCCGGGCACGGCGGATCGAGTGCTCGACGAAGCACTTCTTGTAGTGCGGGCAGGCGGAATGGATGCACTCCCCGCGCCGGTCGGCGAGGGGCCAGATCGCCGCCGGGCCAAACAGCTCGGAGAGCCAGCCCGGGAAGTCGCCGCCCATCAGGTCGCCGTCGCGCGTCGCCAGCGCCCAGCGCGCCACCAGCGCCAGCGGCACGACGAGGCCCGCGAGCGTCGCGCCGCCCAGCAGCTCCTCCATGTTGAGCAGGCAGAGATAGTTCTCCCGCCCCTTGCGCACGACGACGAAGCGCCGCCGCTCCTCCGGGTCGGGATGCAGCCGCGCCAGTTCCTGCTCGATCTGGCGCTGCAGGTTGCGCGTGTAGGTCGCGATCCAGACCGGCGCGCCGTTCTTCTCCGCCCAGAGGCTCGCCGGCGCGACGTAGCCCAAGGTCTTGCCCGTTCCCGTGCCGGCCTCGGCGAGCACGACATGCGGCGCGCCGCGCTGCTCGCGCGGGGCGAAGGCGCCGGCCGCCGCGGAGGCGTAGTCCGCCTGCTGCGGCCGCTGCTCGGCCGCCTCCCCAAGGATCGCCGCGAGCCGCGCGCGCGCCTCCGCCGGCGTGACGGGGTGCGAGGCGGCAGGCATGGGCGGCGCGGTGTCCTGCCATTCCGGCAGGCGCCGCCAGACCTTGAAGGCGTCGTTGGACGGGCGCGCGCGCGGCTGGCCCAGCGCGGCGAGCACGGCCTCCGCCCAGGGCCAGTTCGCCGCCTCCTGCATCCTCGCCGCCAGCGCCGCCGCGTCGCGGTTGAGCGGCCGCTCGCGCG
>JADGHI010000330.1 GCA_019689515.1 Acetobacteraceae bacterium
GCCGCGCGCATGGTGGCGCTGGGGTGGGGGGCTTTACGCGGCGGCGGGCTGACGCGTAATCAGCGCCGCACGGGGCGGCCGGCTGACTGCTGGTGCGGCCGGGCCGACGGACTGCTGGGGCGTAGCCAAGCGGTAAGGCAGCGGATTTTGGTTCCGCCATGCGGAGGTTCGAATCCTCCCGCCCCAACTCCCGAACGCCGCAACCACCTGGGATCCTTGGCCAGAACGAGCCACGGGGACCCCAGGAAGCCCGCGTACCTGTTCCGTGTCCGCACGGTCTCCGTGTCGCCCGCCGGAGGGGCCACCAAGGCGCTCGCCTTGAGGAGACGGCGCAGTGCCATCGGGATGGCATCCGGCAGGATCACGGCGTCCGGCACTTCGACAGCAACGACCGTGTGACCGGCAGCTCTGGGACTCCCAGGCGAGGCGGCTGTTGCCGAGCGCCCGGAGATCATCAGGCTCCGCATCCTCGACCGGGTCGAGCCATCAACACGGAGCGCTCTCCAGATCTTCTGGGGGCGGAGAGTGTGTGCATCGCGCGCGGCGCAGCGATCGCCCTTCTCCGGCCGGCGGCGTGGATGACGCACCGCGTGCCCGTCCACCGGGAGGGTCGCTCAAGTCATCGGGTCGAGGGCGTCCGCGACGGCCCCCCTCCGGCGGCGCGGCAGCAGCTTCATGGCCAGGATGAAGGCCGAGAGCGCGAGGCAGATGCCGTTGATGGCGATCAGCGGCGGGCCGCATAGGGGGTGGGACCGATGCGGGACGGCATCAAGGGTTCGATGAGCCTCGCCCGCTCCAACCCGCTCCAATTCGCCCATCGCCCTGCCCAGCATGAAGAAGGGGCCGGGATCGACATCCCGGCCCCCTCCATCGAGAAGCGCGGCGCGGAGCCGCAGGCGTCAGCGTCCGCTGCCTCCCGCACCGGCGCCGCTGCCGCCGCCAGCGCCGCTGCCGCCCGGTCCGCCGCCTGAGCCGGTGCCCGTGGTCACACTGCCGGGCTGGATCTGCCCGCCCGTGCTGAGATTCGAACTGGTGCCGCCGGCCTGCGGCAGCGCCTGGCCGGCAGGCGGCGCGCCGCGACCGGTCGGCGCCACGCTCGGCACGCCGCTGGCCTGCGTGCCGCTGGTGCCCGGCATGTGCTGGCTCGGCATCGTCTGCGTGCCGGTCGGCCCGCCATAAGGCGGCACCGCGGTCGGATTGTACTGGGAGCCGGCCGTCGCGTTGCCGCGCCCGGGTCCCTGCGATCCCGGCGTCATCATCATGGTGCTGCCGCCGCCGCCCTGCGCCGGTTGCATCGAGCTGGTCCCGGCGCCGGTCGCCACGTTCGCGTCGCGGCCCGCGAGGTTCTCTGCCTCCTGGACGCGCTGCCGGGCCAACTGGCTGTCGCGGTTCATCAGCGCCTGCCGTGCCTCGGCGATCTGGCTCTGCAGATCGGAGTCCGGGGGCGTTCCGCCGGCGAGGGCCTTGCGGTTCAGCAATTCCGTCTCGGCACGCTCGAGGAACTCGTTCGCGAGCCCGAAATTGCGGCGCGCCATCGCGGAATAGGCGTCACGCAGCAGCGCCTCGATATTGGCCGAGGCGGCGGTGGCCTCGGCCCGGCGGGCGGCGCTGTATTGCTGCCCGAGATTTGGGATCAGGCCCATGGCGCCCTGCGAGTCGGGCGTCAAGGGCGTGCCCCGGGGTGGATCGAAGCCGTAGCCACGGCCGGCACCGGTCTGCTGCGCAAGCGCGGCGGGTGCCGCGGCGAGCAGTGCGACGCCAAACGTGAACGTTGTGGCGAGGAGCAGTGACTTGCGCATCGCGATCACGCCTCCGTGTTGCCTGTTGTCCGTAGGAAGACGGGCGCGGCGACGTTTTGGCGGATAATCCGGGTCCCGGCGCCCGATCCTTGCCTCAACACGGTCTTGCGGTCGCGGTTTCGTTTGCGCGCGTATCTGGGACAGTGGCACTCGCCAAGTTTGCCGGGCGCTTCTCGCATCCCGTCGGCCTCACTGCCGTCCTGTTGTCGTGTTCGGCCACCCGCTCGGGTCCGCCCTTCGGCGGCGGCGGGCTACCACCCGACACCGGCGCCCGTTCCCCAGGGGCCGGACCGGGCGCCGTTCGTAGCCGTTCCGGTTCCTCAGCGACGCGGCTGCGGCGTAACGAGCGCCTTCAGGTCCGTCTGGGGGCGCGCGCCGAAATGGCTGATCGCCTCCGCCGCCGCCACCGAGCCCCAGCGGCCGCACTCCGGCAGCGCCCGGCCCTGCGCCAGCGCGGCGAGGAAGCCGGCAGCGTAGGCATCGCCTGCGCCGGTCGTGTCCACGACCCGCACCGGCATCGCCGGGACCTCGTGCGTCGCGTCGCCGGCGACGATCACGCTGCCCCGCGGCCCGCGCGTCAGCACCGCCAGGTCCACGGCGCCGCGCACGAGTGCGGCCGCGTGCTCGAAGCGCTCGACCTCATAGAGCGCGCAGATCTCGGCCTCGTTGGCGAAGAGGATGTCGGCCTCCTCGCGGACGAAGGCGAGGAAGGCCTCGCGGTGCCGCGCGACGCAGAACGGGTCCGACAGCGTGATGGCCACCTTCCGTCCCGCCGCGTGCGCCGCCGCCGAGGCCGCGCGGAACGCCGCCTGCGCCGCCGGCGGGTCGAACAGGTAGCCCTCCAGATAGGTGATCCGCGCCGAGCGCAGCGCGGCGACGTCCAGGTCCTCCTCGCCGAAGGCCACGCAGGCGCCGAGATAGGTGTTCATCGTCCGCTGCCCGTCCGGCGTGACCAGGATCAGGCAGCGCGCGGTCGGCGCCCCGCCTGTGAGCGGCGGTGTCGGGAAATGCACGCCCGCGGCGGTGATGTCGTGGCGGAACACCGTGCCGAGCTGGTCCGCCGCCACCTTGCCGAGGAAGCCGACGCGCGCGCCGAGCGCCGCCGCCGCCGCGCAGGTGTTCGCCGCCGAGCCGCCGGAGCTCTCCACCCCCGGCCCCATTGCGGCGTAGATGCGCTCCGCCTCCGCGGCGTCGATCAGCCGCATGCTGCCCTTCACCATGCCGTGCCGGTCGAGGAAGGCGTCCTCCGCGCGCGCCAGCACGTCCACGATGGCATTGCCGATGCCGAGGATGTCGAGTTCGTTGGCGGGAGACATGCGGGGCCTCGCGGCGGTCGGGGAAGGCGGCTCCGCTTACCCGTCGCCACCGGGCGCCGCAACATGCCCCTCCCTCCCGCGTTGCCCGTCGCCACCTGGAGCGCACCATGTCTCTCCTGCGCGCCGTCCTGCTCGCCTTCGCCCAGCTCGACGATCCCGCCTTCCTCCGGCCGCTGTGGCGCGCCGCGGCACTGGCGGCGGCTGCCTTCGCGCTGCTCTTCTGGCTGGCGCTGCGCGGCGCGGCCTGGCTCGCGGCGAGCGCACCGGACTGGCTCGCCGGGCCGGTGCTGGACTGGGTCGCGCAGGCGCTCGGCGGTCTGCTCGCCCTGCTGCTCGCGGGCTGGCTGCTCGTCTCGGTGCTGGTCACGCTGGCTGCGCAGTTCGCCGAGCCGGTGGCCGCGGCGGTGGAGCGCCGGTACTACCCGCGCCTGCCGCCCGCCGCCGGCGGGGCCTCCGCTGTGGCGCAGCTCGGCGCGGGGCTGCGCCTCGGGGTGCGGCTGCTGGTGCTGCAACTCGCGCTGATCCTGGTGGCGCTGCTGTTGCCCGGGATCGGGACGGCGCTGGCTTTCGCGATCGGCGCCTGGGGCCTCGGCGCCGGGCTGTTCGAGACCGCGGCGATGCGCCGCATGGGGGCGCGGGCGGCACGGGCGGAGCGCCGGCGGCGGCAGTTGTCGGTCCTCGGCCTCGGCGCGCTCGGCGTGCTGGCGGCCTCGGTACCGCTGCTCAACCTGCTCGTGCCGACCCTTGGAATCGCAGCGGCGACGCATCTGCTGCATGGCGGGCCCGGCGCGGCCGCAGGCGGCGCGGGCGCGGGCGCAGGAAGTTGGGGATAACCCTTTCTTTCTTGGTTGTATGCGATCGTGCGAACATGCTAGCCGCAACATGGGGGATGCGCTGCGCGGGGGAGAGCGCGCGCCGCGCCGTCCGCAGCGCTGTGACAGGGGGAACAGCATGTCCGTCTTCCGCCGCCGCCGTGACGATTCGCCGGGCGCCGCCGCGCCGGGCGCTGCCGCCACCGCTTCGTCGTCCCCGGGGGGCGCCGATTCGCCGGCCGCGGTCGTGCCGGTCGCGCGCGATCCCGAGCTGGGCGTGCCGCCCTTCCGTCCGGCGCCGAAGGAGGCGCCCATCGTCGGCGCCGCGGCGCCCCGGCCCAATGCCGCGCCGGCCTCGCCGGTGCTCGGCGGTGGCGCGCGGCCTGGCGCGGCGGGTGCCGCCGCGGGCCTCGCCGGCGCCCGTTCGGTCGGCGCCGCTGCCGTGCCGCAGGGTGGCGGGAACGCGCCGCGGGCTGAAGGGACGGAGCGCCGCACCCTCGTCGTCGGCAAGGGCATCAGCCTCCAGGGCACGGTCAGCGACGCGGAGCGGCTGGTCGTCGAGGGCACGGTCGAGTCGCAGATGATCCAGGCGGCCGAGCTGCTCATCACCCACTCCGGCGTGTTCAAGGGCGAGGTGGAAATCGAGGACGCCGAGATCGCCGGCACCTTCGACGGCACCCTGACCGCCACCGGCAACCTGATCATCCGCGCCACCGGCAAGGTGATGGGCGTGGCGCGCTGCCGCCGTCTCCAGGTCGAGGAGGGCGGCCAGATCAGCGGCCGGATGGAGATGCTGACCGACGCCGCGCTGACGAACGCCGCAGCGGCGCGCGCGCCGGTCCCGCCGGCGCTGCCGCCGGCCGCCACTGCCGCCGCGCCAACGGCTACCGCCGCCACCGCCCGCACCCCGGAGCCTGCCGAAGCCTGAGGGCGCAACAGGCCCTCTCCCGTCGGCGCGGGGGAGGGAAGGGGGAGAGG
>JADGHI010000331.1 GCA_019689515.1 Acetobacteraceae bacterium
CGGCCGGCGGCCCGCACCCCCCCCTCCCCCCCCCCGCGCCTCGCGGGGAGGGCCGCGGGCGGAGACGAGATGTCCCTGCGCATGACGAACACGCCGGAGGAGGCCCGCTGCCGCCTCTACCTGATCACCCCGCCCGCCTTCGACCCCGGTGCGCTGGCCGGTGATCTCGCCCGCGCGCTCGACGCCGGCGATGTCGCCGCCCTCCAGATCCGCCTCAAGGACGCGTCCGACGACGCCATCCGCCGCGCCACCGACGCGCTGCGCCCGGTCGCGCAGGAGCGCGGCGTCGCCGTGATCATGAACGACCGCGCCGACCTCGCCGTCGAGCTCGGCTGCGACGGCGCCCATCTTGGCCAGCAGGACGGCGACCACGCCGCCGCGCGCAAGCTGCTCGGCCCCGACCGCACGCTCGGCATCACCTGCCACGCCTCGCGCCACCTCGCGATGCAAGCCGGCGAGCTCGGCGCCGACTACGTCGCCTTCGGCGCCTTCTTCCCCACCGGCACCAAGGAGGTCGTCCACCGCGCCGACCCCGAGATCCTCGCCTGGTGGTCGGAGCTGTTCGAGCTTCCCTGCGTCGCCATCGGCGGCATCAATGCGCAGAACTGCGCCCCCCTGGTGCAGGCCGGCGCCGATTTCCTCGCCGTCGTCGGCGCTGTCTGGAACCACCCGGATGGCCCCGCCGCGGGCGTGCGCGCGATGAACGCCGCGATCGAGCAGGCGCTCCGCGCCAAGGCGTAGCGATTGCGATCCGTTGGCTGGTGTTCGACGGAACACGCAGCCGCACGCGCGTTTCACCGGCCGCACGCGAAGCCCTGACCGCCACGAGTCGTAGCAGCGTCGCCGGCACGAGCGGGTTGTCTGCACACGGACAGTCGGTCAGCGCACGAACCGCCGCACAGCCATGCCCTAGGACGCGCAGGCCGTGACCTCGGGCTGGCTCAGGAGCCAGGTGCGAAAGGCGGACATCGCTTCGGTTTCCTTGCGTGACTTCAGGCGCGTCAGCCAGTAGGCGCCGAGCGTGACCTCCGCGGCGAAGGGTTGCACGAGGCGTCCCTGGCGCAGGTCGCGCTCGAACATCCGCACCGGCAGCAAGGCGACGCCCGCGCCCTGCACCGCGGCCTCCGCCATGGTCAGGGAGGAGTCGAAAGTGAACCCGCGGACGTTCGGAAGGGGCAATCCCACCGTCGCGAACCAGCGCGCCCATTCATCGGGACGGTAGGAGCGCAGCAGGGTCTCGCGCATCAGGTCCGCGGGCTGCCGCAGACGGCGGGCCAGGGACGGCGCGCAGAGCGGCGCAAGCGGCGCGGCGAACAGGTGTATCGCCTCCGTGCCGTGCCAGGCGCCGTCGCCGAACCGGATGGCGTAGTCCAGCCCCTCGCCGGCCAGGTCCACGCGGTTGTTGTTGGTCATCAGCCGCAGGTCCACGAAGGGATGCCCGGCGCGGAACTCCGCCAGCCGGGGCAGCAGCCACCCGGTGGCGAAGGTGCCGACGACGCCGAGCGTCAGGACCTCCCGCAGCCGCCCGCCCGCGAACCGGTCCAGCGTGCCGGCGATGCGCCGGAAGGCGTCGGTCAGCACCGGCAGCAGGGCCTCGCCCTCCGCGGTCAGGGCGAGCCCGCGCGGCAGGCGGCGGAACAGCGGCACGCCCAAGATTTCCTCAAGGTTTTTCACCTGATGGCTGACCGCAGCCTGGGTGACGCGCAGCTCCAGGCCCGCCCGGGTGAAGCTCAAATGGCGCGCGGCCGCCTCGAAGGCGCGCAGGGCGTTGAGGGGGAGATGCGGCGCGGTCATGGCCGCATGCATTAGTTTCCCTAGGGGCTCGCGCAAGGATTGCTCGTTTGTCGGGGCCCCGCCGGTTGCGCAGTTTCCGCCCGCCGGAAGGAGAGGAGGACGCATGATCGGCAGGCGGCGATGGATGGGCGGCGGCGCGGCGGCGGTGGCACTCGGCGGCTGGGGCAGGGGCGTCGCGCGCGCCGCGCCGGAGGACGGCTTCGCCGGATTGCCGCGCGCCTTCGCGCGGATCGAGGCGGCGCGCGGCGGGCGCCTCGGCGTCGCGGTGCTCGACACGGGCAGCGGGCGGCGGGCGGGCTACCGCCAGGAGGAGCGCTTCCCGATGTGCAGCACCTTCAAGGCGCTGCTGGCAGGCGCCGTGCTGGCCCGCATTGATGCCGGCCTGGACAGGCTGGAGCGGCGCATCCGCTTCACCAGGGCGGACCTGGTGGCCTGGTCCCCCGTGACCGAGGCGCAGGCGGGCAGCAGCGACGGCATGACGCTGGCCGCCCTGTGCGAGGCCACGATGACCACCAGCGACAACACCGCCGCCAACCTGCTGCTGGGCGTCGTGGGCGGCCCGGCGGGCCTGACCGCCTACCTCCGCGGCCTGGGCGACGACGTAACCCGCCTGGATCGGTATGAAACCGCCCTGAACGAGGCCCGCCCCGGCGACCCGCGGGACACCACGAGCCCCTCAGCCATGCTGGCGAGCCTGCACGCCCTGACCCTGGGCACCGCCCTGTCCGCGGCGTCCAGGGAGCTGCTCCTGGCATGGCTGCTGGCGAACAGGACGGGCGACCGGCGGCTGCGGGCGAGGCTGCCGCGCGGCTGGCGGGTGGGAGACAAGACCGGGACGGGGGCGAACGGCACCAGCAACGACATCGGGCTGCTCTGGCCGCCGGACGGTGGCGCGCCGCTGGTGGTGGCCGCCTATCTCACCGAAGGCCCGGCCGACGGCGCCGTGCGCGACGCCGCGTTGGCCGATGTCGGCGCCGCCGTGGCGGCCGCCGCGGTGGGGCAGAGCCGCGAGGGATAGTGTCCTGGCGCGGCGGTGCGGCTCGATCGGCCGGGTGGCGCCGCGCAGAGGATGCCGCGGCGCAGCCGTCTGAGAACCAGGAGGCCCGCCGCGCGCGCGTCCTCGCCATCGCCCGATTTAGCGTACGACGGCACCCGAGTGCCGTCCTGAAGGTCCATTAGGCCGCGATCGCCCTGGGTGGAAAGGCCTGGGGCGTCAATCGCTGCTGCCGAACAGCCTGGCGCCTTGTCGGCGTGACCACAGGCGGTCCGACAGGAGTCTGGTAGTGCGCGCCAGACGCTTGGTCCCCACCCCAAGCTCGGAGGGGGTGGAAAGCGGCATCGAGGCACAATCGCATCCGGATGTGGTTGAAGCCGGCTTCCGTTCTCGGTTACCGAACCGCTCTCGCCAGTTGGGGTGAGGTGATGGCTGTCAGCGCAGACCGTGTCCGAGACTTGGCTCTCGCCTTGCCGGCGGCAAGTGAGACGCCCCATTGGCATCGGCTGGCATTTCGTACGCCGCGCAAGACGTTTGCGACGCTCGATGCCGACGCTCGTGACCTCAACCTCATGTTCAATCAGGATCTCCGAGACTTCTTTTGCGAGCTGGCGCCACATGCCTTTCGCCCGGTGCCGGGCGGTTGGGGGCGCATGGGCATCACTCGCTGCGATCTCGATGCAGTGGACGAGACCACCCTGATCTCGGCGTTGAGGGCGGCGCACCAGCTCGCCAGCCCGAAGGTGAAGGGCCGTTGAGGGTCGAACGCGGCGGTTCGCCACCAGGAACCAATCGAGCGTTCGGCGCATACCGCTGGGGGCCGGATGCGGTGCCAACGGCCCCAATCTAAGGCATTGACCGACAGATCATGCGCAAACGCCCCACGCGCGTCCCGGTGCTCGTGGCGCCGCCCGCTCCGGCCTGTGACGGCGAACGCTTTGCACACGGCCGGTCAGCGGCGCAACGCGCAATCCCGCTCGAGCCACGCCGCCCTGAACACGACAGTCCATCAGCGGGCCGTCATCACAACGGCTTCTGCGCCCGCTCCAGCAGCCGCGCGAAGAAGCCGGGCTTCTTCGCCGGCTTCACCGGCTCTGCCTTGGCCAACGCGGCCGCTTCCTCCTTCGCCCGCTTCTCCTTCTCGATCAGCCACTTCTCGAGAGTCATCCCCGCCTTGGCCGCGCGGCGCGCCTCGTAGGCGCGCTGGCCCTCGCTCATCCGCCGCGGATCGGTGCCGCCTCTGCTGCCGCCCTTGCCGCCCATCGCCCAAACCCCTTGGAAGTGCGCGCTGTGTGGCGCGGCGGCGGGCGCTCCGCAAGGGCGGGCTTGCGGGGCGGCGCGAAGCCGGCATCCTCCCTGCATGGAAGCGCGGGTGAAGGTCGGCATCTGGGTTTCGATGGCGCTGCGGCTCTCGGACATGGCCGGGCGAGCCGCCGTCGTGCTGCGCAAGGGCGATCCCGACAGCGGCGGCGTGCTCTGCGTCCTCCGCGCGCAGGAGGGCCTCGTCGTCCTCAGCCAGATCCGCGACGCCGAGGGCCGCCCCGCCTGGCTGCGCGCCACCGGTTCCACCCCCGTGGACCAGGCCGCCGCCGACGCCTACGTCGAACGCCAGGTCAAGCGCGACCCCGACCTCTGGGTGCTGGAATTCGACGCCCCCGACCTCCAGCCGCCATTCGAGGGGCGGTTGCTGTAGGGTCTGAACCCAATCGGGAGCAGCGCCGCCCTCCCTTCGCGCGCAGCCCCATGAGGGCTCGGGCATGGCCGGATCAACGGCTTCCGGTGCGGCGCGCCTCACCCCATGGTCCGTTGCGCCCGGTCGCCCCGATTGCGGTGCGGTCGTACTCCTCGCCCCCGACCCGTCCTCGGCTCACCTCGACCAGGATCGGCCCCGGGGCAACGTGGCATCCCGGCTTCCACGGCCCCGAGCGGCCCTGGCCCATCCGCGCGTCCGTCCAATCCAAGAGAGAGTACGATTCGTCGCGCGTCGCCTTCCCCCTTGCCGTGCCTAGAGCGGTTTCCGATCAGTTTGCATCATAGCCGGCGGCGGCGAAGTAGTTGGCGCACTCGGTGGGTGTGAAGGTGTCGACGATGCGGCCGATGGTGT
>JADGHI010000332.1 GCA_019689515.1 Acetobacteraceae bacterium
GCGCAGTCGGGGCCGCGTCCTGGCGCGGCGGCGCGAAGTCCACGCCCCACTCCACCTCCACGTAGGGGGGCTCGGTCCCGTCGGGCGCGGGCGGGGTCGTCACCATCACGAGCCTTTCCTCGGCCAGCAGCTCGACCGTCAGCCCGGCCCGGTAGCGCGGCGCATAGACGACGGCGATGTCGAGGATCCCCTCGGCGACCTGGTCCATCAGGTCGCCCGGCATGCCGACCTGCGCGCGCAGGGCCACGTCCGGGGCCGCCTGCCGCATCCAGAGCAGCCAGCGCAAAAGGATCGTGTCCCAGAGGATGAACTCGGCGCCGATGGCGAGCACCGCCCGCCGGCCCGGGGGCACCGCCACCTGCTGCCGCGCGCGCTCCCAGAGCTGCACCAGCGCCGGCGCATGCCGCATGAACTGCTCGCCCGCCGGGGTGAGGGAAGCCCCCGCCTTGTTGCGCACGAAGAGCGGCCTGCGGAGCTGCGACTCCAGCGAACGGACCCGGGCGCTGACCGTGGTCTGACTCACATTCAAGCGATCGGCGGCGCGGGCGAAGCTCCCGGTGGCGGCGATGGCGAGGAAAGTGCGCGCTAACTCGATGTCCATGACCTCTCCCCAGCATTAATGCAAAAATTCTGCATTTAAAGACTAATCAATTTGGTTTGCATGCTGGTCGTCGCGAAGCAAGATTAACTTGTGTTCACGCGAAACGGCGGCCCGATGAGCGGTGGAACGCACTGACCCGCTTGACCTGACGGCGACGCCGCGTGCGCGGCGGGAGCCCTGTGCCGTGGTGACGGCGATCGCGATCGGAGGAGGCACTGCTTCGGCCGGGTCCGCAGCCAAGGTGCTGACCGCGCGCAACGGCACGCCGCCCAAGGACCGGCCTTGCCGCGACATCCGTGCCGGGGTGGCGGCGGGGCGCGAGCCAGCACCCGCGTACCCCTGCCGTGGCGACGAGGCCAGGGTCGTCGGGCCACGCCTCAGCCACGCGGCGCCTGACGTTGGGACGCCTCATGGCTGCGGCGGTGTGCGGCGTGCGCTCGTCGAGCCTGGGCTGCCACGCCCGGTGGTGCGCCGCAGCCCAGGCCACCATGGGCGCGACGCGGAGTGCTCCTCCGGTTTCGCTGCCAGGTTCGGCTGCGGGCAGGACGCGGCCGAGATTGTGCCGCTCCTCGATGGCGCCCTGCTGGCGGAGACGGATGCGGCGGTGGAGCCTCGTCCCGCCGCCTGGCGCCCGCTGCTCGCACTGTGCGGCGGAGTCGCCTTCCTCGGAGTCGCGATCGAGGCCATCGGCCTCGTCCCCGCGGCCGCCGGTGCCGTGCTGATCGCCGGATTCGCCGAGCCTCGGGCGCCGCATCCCCTGCGCGGGGCATTGCTGGTCGGCGCAACAGCGGCGCTCGGCTGGCTCGTGTTCGGCCCGTGATCCGGCCGCGAGCCGCGTCTCCCGTCCTTCCTGTCCCCGCCCGCCATCGGAGCGTCGTCACCCATGCTTGAGAATCTCGCCCTCGGCTTCGATGTCGCGCTGAGCATCAAGAACCTGACCTTCGCCTTTCTCGGCGCCTTCATCGGCACTGCGATCGGCGTGCTGCCGGGCATCGGCCCGACCGCGACCATCTCGCTGCTGCTGCCGCTCACCTTCGGGGTGGAGCCGACGACGGCGATCATCATGCTCGCCGGCATCTACTACGGCTCGCAGTACGGCGGCTCGACCACCGCGATCCTGCTCAACCTGCCGGGTGAGGTGTCCGGCGTGGTCAGCGCGATCGAGGGCTACAAGATGGCACAGAACGGCCGCGGCGGGGCGGCGCTGGCCATCGCCGCGATGGGCTCCTTCTTCGCCGGCACGGTGGCGACCGTCGTCGTGGCCGCCTCGGGGCCGCTGCTCACCTCCGTCGCGCTGTCCTTCGGGCCGGCGGACTACTTCGCGCTGATGCTGCTCGGCCTGATCGTCGCCTGCGTTCTGGCGCAGGGCTCGGTCGTCAAGGCGATCGCCATGGTGGTGCTCGGCGTCGCCCTCGGCCTGGTCGGGACCGACGTGCAGACCGGCCAGCAGCGCTTTACCTTCGGCATCCCGGAGCTCTCGGACGGCATCAATTTCGTCGCCCTCGCGATCGGCCTGTTCGGCGTCGCCGAGATCATCATCAACCTGGAGCGGCCGGAGCTGCGCGCGGGCATCGTCGCCAAGCGCGGCAAGCTCTGGCTGACGCGGGAGGAGTGGCGCTACTCCATCCCCGCGGTGCTGCGCGGCACCGCGCTCGGCACCATGCTGGGGATCCTGCCGGGCGGCGGCGCGGCGCTCTCCTCCTTCGGCTCCTACATGCTTGAGCGACGCCTGACGCGGCAGCCGGAGCGCTTCGGCAACGGCGCGATCGAGGGCCTCGCCGGGCCGGAGAGCGCCAACAACGCCGGGGCGCAGACGGCCTTCATCCCGCTGCTCACCCTCGGCATCCCGTCGAACTCGGTGATGGCGCTGATGGTGGGCGCGCTGATCATCCAGGGCATCCAGCCGGGGCCGCGCATGGTCGAGGCGCAGCCGGAGCTGTTCTGGGGCCTGATCGCCTCCATGTGGATCGGCAACGTGATGCTGCTGATCATCAACCTGCCGATGATCGGCATGTGGGTGAAGCTGCTGCAGGTGCCCTACCGCTACCTGTACCTCTCGATCCTGATCTTCTGCTCGATCGGCGCCTACAGCATCAACAACAACGTGTTCGACATCTGGATCATGGGCATCTTCGGCTGCCTCGGCTACATCTTCGCCAAGGTGAAGATGGAGCCGGCGCCGCTTCTGCTCGGTTTCGTGCTGGGGCCGATGATGGAGGAGCACCTGCGCCGGGCGATGCTGCTCAGCCGCGGCGATCCGACGGTCTTCGTCGAGCGGCCGATCAGTGCGACCCTGCTCGCCCTCGCGCTCATCGCGCTGGTGCTGATGCTGCTGCCGAACATGCGGCGCGGCAAGGACACCGCGCTGGCGGCGGGCGGATGAGCGGCCGGCATGGCCGAGACGGCGTAAGGGCGCCGCATCCCCACCCGCCGCCAGGCGCGACCGGGCGCGCGTGACGCCCTGCCGGCCGGCGGCCCGGTCAGGCCAGAAGCATGCGCGCGTCCACGATCGCGTAGCCCTCGTCGTGCGCGATCACCGGGTTCAGGTCGATCTCGACGATCTCGGGATGCGCGGTCGCGATGTCCGAGAGCCGCACCATCGGGTCCACCAAACGGCCGCGGTCCCCCGAGGGCAATGTCAACCTTGCCCGGCATCGAGGTCAGGTCGGGGCGTCATCGTCTGTGCCCCACCCTTTGCGCAGCACCCGTGACGGGTACCGCTCAGCAGCGAGCGGGACGGACACGGGTGCCGACCGGCAGTGCAATGCGGGAGTGGCGCCGATTCCGCGCCCGCTACCCAGGGCCGATGCCGTCACGCGGGAGCATGCCCGATGGTATCGCTTGAGTGGCCAGCGCGTTGCTCATCAATGCGAGGCACCGCCGGTGCCACTGCAAGTGGCCCGGTCGAAGGGGAGCGACGGGGCGAGGACAGGAACCGGAGCCGCCTTCCGGTGCAGAAGCGCCGGGAAGCCGATATTTCTCCGGCTGTCCCTCGCAGGCGGATTGGAGACGGCCTCCTCCGCTCGCCGCTCCGATGGCGCCAGTGCGGCGCCGATGAAGGGCCGACAATCCGGCCCAGCTGTGCTCTCCTGCCTGGCATGCGCCAGCCCGTCGTCGTCTGCCGCCGATTCGCACCGCCGCCGCCCGGAAGCGGCGGCTACATCGCCACGATCGTCGTGGCACAGGTGCTCACCCAGCTTGGCGCCTTCGCATTGCCGGCCCTGCTGCCCGGCTACATCGCGCGTTGGTCGCTCTCCAACACCCAGGCCGGCTGGCTCCTCGGCATCTTCTTCGCCGCCTATTTCGCCGCCGTGCCGGTGCTGGTCGCGTTGACCGATCGCGTACCGGCGCGCCGCATCTACCTCGTCGGGGCGGGATGCACGGCGCTCGCGCATCTCGGCTTCGCCACCCTTGCGGAGGGGTTCTGGTCGGCGCTGGCGCTGCGTGCGCTGGCCGGTATCGGCTGGGCCGGCGCCTACATGCCGGGGCTGAAGGCGATCGCTGATCCGCTGGAGGGCGTGGCACAGTCGCGCGCGGTGTCCTGGCACGCGGCGGGGGTCGGCATCTCCGGCGCCCTGTCCTTCGCCGTCGCCGGGTTCTGCGACGCGCTGGCCGGGCCGGAGGCCGCCTTCCTGCTCGGCGCGACCGCCGCCGCTCTCGCCTTTGCCCTCGCCGGCCTGGTGATGCCGGCAAGCCTGCCGGTGCATGAGACGGCCGCGGGCGGGGGAGGACGGCGGCAGCAGCGGGCGCTGCTCGACTTCCGTCCGGTGCTGCGCAACCGGCGCGCCATGGCCTGGATCGCCGGGTACACCGTGCACACCTGGGAGATGGCGGCGCTGCGCACCTGGGCGGTGACCTTCCTCGCCGCGGCCGCCGCGCACGGAGGCGGCGAGGGCGCGCCGGGCTGGATGCCCGGCCCGACTGCGCTGTTCACCCTCGCCGGGCTTGCCGGCATCGCCGTATCCGTGACCGGCAACGAGGTGGCACAGCGCCTCGGCCGCGTGCGCGTCGTGAGTCTGGCGATGGCCTCGGCGGCCGTGCTCTCGCTGCTCGCCGGCTGGGCGGCGGCGGGGCCGGTGGCGCTCGCCGCGCTGCTGGTGTTGCTGTGGAACGCGGCGATCTACCTCGACAGCTCTGCGCTGACCGCGGGGACGGTGCAGGCGGCGGAGCCGGGGCTGAGGGGTGCGACCATGGGGCTGCACAGCATGTGCGGATATGCGGGGGGCTTCCTCGGCCCGATCGGCGTGGGCGTGGTGCTCGACCTTGCCGGTGGGGCGCAGAGCGTCGCGGG